>JACIXR010000003.1 GCA_014360495.1 bacterium | reverse complement strand
CATATTGCCGACATCGGCAATCTGCCCACCCATATTATGCTCCTCTTCTTAACTCGCTACTGTCTGCCTGGTCCAAACTGACCACCGCCGGGTCCAAATTGACCGCCACCCATACGCGGCATCTCTGGGCGTGGCAGCTCGACTTTGTTTTTCTGCTGGAGCGTCTTGGCATCGAACTGGTAGAGAGTGCCCATCCAAACGATGTAAACATAGTCGGCATTAGCTGTCATCGCTGTCCCGCTGAGCATAGGCATCATCGGCATCCGGGGTTGCTGTTGGGCAGGTTGGGCGAGGGCATGGGTAATGGCGAGAACCCCGATGGCGAGGAGCACAGCCAACAAAGCTCCATAAACTGCCCAGCGCTTCATCTTCATCCCTCCTTTCTTTTAAGTTTTTTGATATATCATATATTTAGACGAAATGGACAATGATTTTGTTCACTTTCAAAAAATCTCGTATATGTGTCTCTCGTATCCCCTGAAGGAATCCCTCAAAACGCCATCTTCCACTTTTACCTCTCGTTCCTCAAACCACACTTTCCCTTTCTTTTGCCCTTTCAAGAAGGGCAAAAGAATCTTAACATCGCTCTGCGATTCCCTGCTTGCGTTTATGGAAATGAGGTAGTATTTGCCTTTATATTCTTTCAAGAGAATGTGGATGTTTTTGTTATTCACTTCTATCGTCTTATTGCTATCTGATGCGGTTAGAATGGGGGTTAATGCCTTTATCTCCTTTCCAATTCTTAGCATCGTTTCCCAGATGAGAGGATTTCGCCTTGCGTCTTCGTAGTTCCAATAGAGGATGCCATTCGCACCATGAGTAATGGCAAGATATGTCATAACATATTCCTCTCCCGGTGTTGCCTGGGCTGATGATTCAGTCACTATAAATACCGGTCTTTGCCATTTTACAGCTCTTCGCAAAACATCTGTAGCTTGCCCCACCCTTATAACCTCCCTATGGACATCCATTATAGGGTAGATATCGGTTGCGATTATATCCACTGTGTCCGCATATTGATAAATGTTGCTATCAGCCCAAGGCATTACTACTGTCCAAGTGGGATGATTGGGGTCAACTTTATGGATTAATCGGGTAGCTAAACGCATCTCTGGAGGTGGAACATTCCATTTTGAATGGTCTGGTTCATCGCAGGTATACCAGGCGAAAACGGCGGGATGGTCCATAAGGGGTTTTATGGCTTCCGGAACCTGCCAGGGGAGATGGGCTCTTAAAACTCCCTCTAAATTAACGGATACGAAAATACCGTTTTTCTCACAGCGGTCAAGAAAATCCCTCCCAGGTATGCCTGGTCCTGGGTCTCGGCAAATCAGATTAAAACCAGTGTCCTTTAAAGCCTCAGGCTCGGCGTTATAGAAGCCGAGGGGAAAGAAGGGTTTGCCATTTAAAAAGACGCGTCCCTCTTTAATTTCCACCTTGTTAGGTTTTCTCTTTAGGGTAATTTTCTCTTCTGTGGGCTTTTCTCCTTCCCTTATGAGCGAAACTCCATCTATGAATAGAGTGCCGTCTCCCACATTGAAGAAATACAGGGCAAGGGGACCAATCTCTTTGACGACCTTTACATCGTATTCATATTTAGTCCATTGAGAAGGAACATCAAATCTTTCGGAACGGGCATTTTCCGTTATAGCTTCATCAAGGCTGACTCCATCTTCCCGCATTTTGAGAAATATCCAGAACATCCGCACTCCTTCTCCCTTTCCTTTTGCATGAAAAGTTAGTTTATAGTTTCCTGGCTTCAAGGTGAAGAATGCGGAGGGCGATGTATAAATTCCACCCCTTCCTATCTTCTGGCATATTATCGCTGCTGATGCTCGACCGGAGAAGGCGTCTTCTCCTATACCGCTCCCGAAAATGTATTCGCCACCATCCCATTGCCCCCAGGAGCCCCAATAAAGAAGACCGAGCTCAAAATCTCCGTTCTTTATCATGTTCCCGGGTGTTTGGAGGAGGGGTTTAGGAGGTGTTTTGGGGATGAGCCAGCTGTCATCCTCTTCTCCGCTCACGAGGCGAATATTGTCAATAAAAAGCGTTCCGCTTGGCTCTTCAGAATAGAAAGTCAATTCCCTTATCTGGGAAATATTTAGGGAAGAACTCATCCCCCAGATTGAATATTCAACGACATTGAAGCCGGGACGAAGTAGATAATACCAGCAATTGTAGCGATTGCCAGCTTTGTCAAATATGCGCAAGTTAATCGTTATCGGCTTCCCCTCTCTATACACATCAAGCCTTAGCTTGTCAAAATCTTGAAAATTAAAGGGTTTTTCCTTTGCGGTGAGTGTGAAATAAGGGTTGTCTGACGAAAGCTCTATTTTAAGGCTTTTGTTTCCTTGTGTGGCATGCTCTGAAGAGATTTGGTGAGGTGCCCCGATTATGAACTGGAGTTCTTTTTCGTTTTCAAACGAAAAAAGGAGCTCGCTTTTCTTCGCTTCTTTATCCATCCCCAAAAGGAGGAAGGCGAAGACGAAAACCAGGGGAATCCATCTCATGTTGATGCTCACTAAATTTCTGCTCAGAGGTTCAGCTTACATTCTATAACCGTGAGGGAGTGGGCGGGAGCGGTATATTTGAAGGTAGGTGTAATGGTGATTTTGCCTTTTTCTTTGACTTCTACCTCATCGCTTTCTACATCCTTCCCATTAAGCTCCCAAACCTGTCCCTCCGCTTTCCCCTGCCAATCCCTAATCTTTATCTCGCAATCCCTGCTTTTCTCTTTATCTCTATTTAGGATGAAAATCGTCAATTTAGCCGAGCTTTTATCTAAAGTAGCGGAGACATCTACAAATGGAACCTGTATCTCTCCTCCCCAAGCACGGGATGTATAGCTTTCACCAACCACATCAACTCTCAAAGCGAGGGGACCGGCGTGTTGGCGGTAGAGTTGGAAGACGAAGTAGGAGGGAGTAGGTCTTTCGCCCTTTTCATCAGCGACTATCAAAGGTAAGACATTTACCAGTTGAGCAAGGCAGGCGATGTGGACATCCTTGCAGAGTCTGTGGAGGCCATTGAATATACCGGCGGAGAAGAGGGCGGAAACCAAACCATGGGGACGCCATAAATTCCACTCGTCAAAGGCAATCTTTATCCTGTTGTCTCCCGTTGCTGCGAGAATGGTCGCCGCTAATCTCTTGAGGCTTCTCTCGGCAGCCAGAGGGGAGGCAACTCTCTCGTAATAATCGGGATGGTCGTAATACTCGTGAAGAGAGATATAATCTATGTAGGGACCGGCGATTCTCAATACCTCCCAGTTCCATTGAGGGTCATCGCATCCCACCGCTATTGTCTTAATTGATGGGTCCACCCATTTCATCCTCTTTGAGAACTCCCTTGCGTTGAGGGCATAGGTATGGGCATCGGTGTGACCTATTTGCCAATCGCCATAGACCTCGTTTCCCAATCCCCAATATTTCACGCCGTAGGGCTGTTCGTTGCCATTTTTAACCCTTAAGTCGGCGTAATAGGATGCTCCCGCAGGGAGATTGCAATATTCAACCCAATTAGCTGCTTCCTCTGCTGTTCCAGAGCCCATATTGACACATATATAGGGTTCGCAATTGACCATTCTACAGAGCTTGATGAATTCATCTGTTCCAAAGGTGTTGGGGTCGGTGGTGCGCCAGGCGAGGTCGTATTTCTTTGGTCTATTTTCAATAGGTCCGATTCCATCCATCCAATGATAGCCGGAGGCGAAATTTCCCCCAGGCCAGCGCATTATGGGAGGATTCAGCCCCTTTATTAAATCTATGACCTTGTAGTTGAAATCGTTTCCCTTCCAAATCCCTCCATAGATGCATTTATCCAAGTGCTCAATGAAATGACCGTAGATGTTGGGGTTTATCTCCCCGATGATGTTCGTTAAATCAATCCTCACTTTCGTCTCATCTCCTTTCTGTGCAAATGATAATAGAATTGAGGAGAAAATAGCAAAGAGAATCTTTGAATAAGGTGGTCTAAACATACTATTTCACCTCCCTTTTTTCCTTTCCATTCTTTGTTTCAAAGCTTCTTCCTCGCTGTAAATGCATCCGCAATACTTTTGCCTGTATAGCCCGAGCTCCTTTGAAAGCCTTATTGATTCATAATAGCCGGGACGAAAGTCTCTGTAAAGAAATTTCACACCTGTCTCTTTCTCTAACTCTTCGCCTATCTTCCTTATCAGCTCCTGATTTTGATAGGGGCTTAAGAGGAGGGTGGTGGTGAAAATAGGAATTCCGTGTTCTTTTGCGTAATTGGCGGTTCCCTTCAGCCTGATGAAATAGCAGATTGGACAGCGGTTATCCTCTTGGAAAACAACCTCCCTGAGAAATTGGCGTAAACCGTAACCTTCATAAATCGCCTCTAATCCTTCTTTTTCCGCAAAAATCTTAACAGCCTCTTCTCTTAAAAGGAACTCACCATAAGGATGAATATTTGGATTAAAGAAATAGAGAACGGGTTCGTATCCTTCTTCTCTCAGGGTTTTAACCACATAGGTTGCACAGGGAGCACAGCAAGTATGAAGGAGGACCTTCATTTTGTTTCAAGGAATTTAGCCAATGCGAGGTCTCTTTTAGCGCTATCTATTAGTATATCAGAGAGCTGGAGCTTGTCATCTCCCAAGCCTTCCACATAGGAGTGGAGGGCTACAAAGGCACTTTGTATGCTTGTTATGGCAAATAGGCGGGATGAAAAAGATTTCTTGAAGTCCGAAGGAGGATTGATTTGCTCTATGGAGTTTTTCAATATCCCTATCTCGCTTTCCTCCTCGGTCAAAATCTCCGTTGCCTTTTCTCTCGTTATCTTCCCCGCAACTAACCCGTTTCTGACATTTGTCCAAGTTTTGAGCTTCTTATCAAGAAATTCATCAACGCAGTTCATAATCTTTATGTAGGCGCTATGCGTCATTTTATCCTTCGCAATTCCAATCCATTTCTTCAAGAGGGAAAGAGCTTCCTTGTATCTTTCCAAAGTAAGTGACAATTTGACAACAGTTTCAGCTTTCTCTAAGGAGGGCTCGTTGCTAAAAGAGGCTTTTAGATAAGCATATGCGCTTTGTAATTGTCCTCTACCCAAGTAGCTTTGCCCTAACTCCCAAAGCAATTGAGGGTCATCGGGGTAATCCCTCGCCAATTCTTGTAGCAATTGATTAGCCGCTTCAATATCGCCTTCTTCCCGCAGATATTGGGCTAGCAAGAGCTTCCCATCCTTGCTCTTGGGGAAAAAGTAGAGGAGAAGCCTGAGCTGGGCTATCGCGGCGCTGCTCAAATTCCTCCCCTTTAATGCCTTTGCCAATCCGATATATGCCCTTTCATCTCGCCTGTTCAAGCTCAAAGCAATTCTGAATTGTCTATCAGCTCGCCTGTAATCACCGATTTTTAAATAGCAGTTGCCCAAAGCCACATAAATTTCCTCGTTGCCGGGGTCTATGAGAGAGGCTTCATCTAATTTCGCTAGCGCCTCCGTTTCCTTTCCCACGGAGATGAGCTTCTCAGCTTCTTGCAACATATCTTTTGCCTTATTCTGCCTCTCTTCAGATATAGACCCTATCTCCCTTCCAATCAATCTATCTTGCAGGAAGTAGCAGGCACTGAGGATTGCCCTTTCCAATACCACTCTTTTCGCCGTATTCTCTTCCCCTTTTGCCTCTCCCTTCAATTTAAAGTTTTCCTTTTGCTTCGTTTTTACTTCTAATATGTTCACATCTATTTCAATGCTAGCCTGAGGAGGCGCATCTTTCTCCTCTATTTTCGTTATTTTACCCCATAAAACCATATCCACACCGAAGAGTTCCCCTATTTTTTGGGGGTTTTTCTCCGGATTTCTTGCCTCAATATCCTTTATAACCCCCTGGTCCACCGCTTGCGTAACCTGGGGAGAGTATTGATTGAAAAGGGTAACGGAAAACCATCCAGATGAAAGGAGGATTTGACGAATATTCTGGGTGGTGATATAAGCGGACTCTAAGCCACCCGCTTTTCCCCAAGGGGAAATAGGGATGAGTAAAAGGGAAACAGGCTCTTTTGCCAGTAGGGGGAGGGAGAAAAGTACGAGCAGAAGGGTTTTAAAGCCTTTCCTCACAGAAGCGCCTCCCTTCTTTCGCCAGTTCCAGAAGTTGACGGGAATATGGGTCGTTGCGACTGGATAAAAGGTTCTCGGCTGTCTCGAACTCTGCCTTCGCCTCCTCCAATTTGCCCAGCTCTTTCAGAGAAAGCGCCAAATAAAGGTGAACTTCTCCCTTCCTATCCGCTGGAGCAAGTGCAAGTGCTTGACGGAGGAGTTTCTCGCTTTCGTCAAAAGCCTTTTCGTTCATCTTCCGTATGCCCTGAGAAAAGAGCCCCTCAAAGGAAGGAGGAACTTTCTTAACGCTGACGATTATCTTGCTTTTCCTTTCGGATGGCAGGTTTGTTGGAGGCGGTGAGGTCGGCTGAATGATAATGTTAACTGGAGGATTATAGGGTTGGTTGGTGATTTGCTCCTGAGGAGGCGGAGGCGCAGTTGAGTTTGGGGATTTTCTCGTTGGGGAAGCGGAGGGACGAGGGGTGGTGAGTTGAGCTGGTAGATTAACAGTTTGGGGGATATTTGGTTGGGCGAGGACATTCTCGCTTTGGGGAAGATTCGGGTAGTAAGAGTAGGGCATCTCAAATTGATTATAGGGTGGATATTGCCATTGATTTGTCATCAGTTGATTGTTTAGAGAAGAAGGGATTTCTCTCTTCCTGGGGAGTGAGGTGATTATCAAGACTATGAATAGAACTCCCAGTAGAGCGAGGGCGGGGGGTAGGAGGGGAAGGCGAGAGGGAGTGAATTTCTCTCCCGTGAGAAGCTCAAGCTTCCTTTTCTCTGCCTCGCTTTCCGGGTCTATCTCCACGGCGCGGCGATAGTGGTAAATGGCGGAGGGATAATCCTTGGCTTCCTCATAGAGGGAGGCGAGAAGGGAATGGGCTGAAGCGTTATTAGGATAGCGATTCAGCACCTCCTTGAGAAACTCCGTTGCTTCATCTCTTCTCTCCTCGTCAATAAGCGTTATCGCCCTCTCCAAGCAGTCTTCTACGGGGGAGTTAATCTCTCCCCCGCAGAAGGGGCAGGAGAGCAGTCCTCTATCAATTTCCTTATCGCAGTGTGGGCAGTGCATTTCTCTCCAAAAAATGTTGGAAAAGGAGGTCAACCCTCCAGATATATCTCTTTCCCTCTGGCTTCTCCCTTAAGAGTTGGTAGCCGGAAAGTAGATAATCCTTGGGAATAGAGGATTTGCCATTTAAGATGAGGCTTTCTATTTCCTCTATGTCAAAGGCATAAGCGGAGATTTTCCTGGGATTTCTTTGTCTTATGTTTATGACGATTATAGCTAATCCACCATTTTCCTTTGCCTCTTTGAGGGCTTTTAGTTGATAGGGTTTGAATTTAACGAGAGGGAAGGAACTTTCTTTATTTGTATATTTCAATTCAATGGCGCAGAAGACGCCATCTTTGAGAAGGAAAAAGTCGTAGGGACGGGGAGTATAGAAACGAGTAAAACGATTGCGAGGTGGTGGCGAGGGAACCTTGTAATAATGGCAAAAGGACAGGGTTTTCAGAGAATAGAGAAACTCTTTCTCAAAGATATTCTTCATCTTAAGTTTATTATAACACGCTTTTTATTGATTTGTCTATAAAGTGTATAATTCCATAACATATAGGATTTATTAATGACAAAGGCGCGAATTTCTGAAAATCTCACGGATGAGCCTGCCCGCGGTGTGTGGTAATCTCGTATTTAATCGTAGCTAAGGAATGAAATTGCCAGACCCTCCTTTGTCGGACTCACATTCATGGGTATAGATTTTTCTATGAGCCATTGTTAATCTGATTCATCATTTTTCTTCATTTTTTCAAAGACCTTTATCCATACCAGCAACGACAAGAAGGTTCAGACCTCGCAATTTCGCCTTTTAAATCATTCGTAAAGGAGTATGGGCTTAATTGCTTTAGAAAAACTCTCCAATTTTTCTGACCAAGTCTCTAATATATTGGAGAAACTGCCGAATTTTTCAATTGTTTTTCTCACTTCGTCCGTTCCCGCAAGGAAATCAATAACATATTTCTCCTCGCTCTTTATCCATTCAAGCTTCTCTGGGTACATAACCTTTATAGTTTGCAGGATGAATATATAGAGGGTGAAAACATCCATCTTTGGGTCCAAAATGTGAACCTCTACGCCTTGACATAGCTCCCCTCTATATTTTGAGAAAGTGGGAACGAATCTCACTTCCCGAAAGAACACCCCCTCACTGTTTGAGTTAAGCTCCATTGCCAACTCATAGCCCCTTATCCAAGGAGCTCCCAATATTTTAAAGGGCTTTGTCGTGCCTCTACCCTCGGAAACATTGGTTCCCTCAAGAAGGCAAGCGCCTGGATAATGCCAAACATTTTCTAAATTGGGAAGATTCGGAGACGGATTTATCCAAATTAGACCCGTATCATCGTAGAACATTCGCCTTCTCCAACCTATCATAGGGATAACCAAAAGCTCCAAATCAACAGAATAAACCTCTCTCGCAAGTATAGCTAACTCGCCTGGTGTTAGTCCATGCCGATTGGGTATGGGGAGGGAACCTACTGGAGAACGGAATTTTATATCCAATACATTACCTTCTCGCTTACCGCCTATGGGATTTGGTCTATCTAAAACGATAAAGGGTATTCCTTTCTCAGAGGCGGAGTGCATAGCGAGAATCATGGTTGCGATGTATGTGGAGTATCTCGCTCCTATCTCGGGCAAATCATAGATGAGAACATCAACATTCTCAAGCATTTCCGGCGTTGGCTTCTTCGTATCACCATAAAGGCTATAAACTGGTATGCCGGTGGCTTCATCAATGGAAGAAGAAACTTTCTCTCCCGCCTGTGCTTCGCCGAACAAGCCATGTTCGGGCGTAAATACTGCCGAGACATGCATCCCCCTCTCCAAGAATGCCCACAAGGTGGGCATCAGAGTCGTCGTAACGCTTGCTTGATTTATTATCAAGCCAATTCTTTTTCCCTTCCACTTTTCCGCGTCCTCCTCAAGGAAAACATCCACTCCAAGTGCAACTTTCGGTCGGTGGCCGCGAGGTGCCAACTTTAATCACATCCTTTCCAGTAATAAAAGGCGAAATTCAAGGGGAGATAGAACGAGATTGGAGGGAGAGATTTTCTCTCCAGTTATGAGGTCAATAGCCCTATCTCCAGCCTTCCTTAATTTTATCATCACTTTTTCGTTTTTGTAATTGCAAATATTAACGAGGATTCCCTTCTTGCTGGGCGCGCATAGCCAGGCGACACCCCAGATTGGCTTGCCGCTATTATCAACGACTTCCACTAATGGTTCAACTCCCCAATCCTGTAACTTTGGGCGGAGGTTAACCCAGAGGTCAAGCCAAGTCGTCTGACCATAGCGGTAGGCTATTCTTTCACCCTCCAATCGCTCGCTTCTTTGCCGATTGTATTCGTTAAATTTCAGGAGTTCCCCTTCGCCGAGCAAAACGATTTTGCCCTTAAATTTCTTCAAACCTTCAAAGGCTTTATCCGATATATGAAGCATATCCGGAATAAAAATTATATTCGCTGAGGGAAGCTCTCCTCTTTCCAGTTGTCTTTCGCTGATGAATCCGATTTTAACACCCGAGAAGGTTAAGGCGGTGTAAAGCTTGCCGAGACAATCTGAATAACGACCCATATCCCAGACTTTCGCCGAATTGCTCATAATGATAAAGACTTTTGGCTTGATGTTCTGAATATCTCGGACATACTCGGCGAGGCGATTCAAGTCGTGATTCACTATTCCCACAGCCTCGGCACATAAAGGGCGATGCATAATGCTACCAGCGAAATCGCTTCTTGGGTCAAATGTTCTCTCCCAGACCCAAATCGTCGTTGCAGATTGTCCGTAGATTGCCTCCTGCCAAAGAGCGCATCTTATGTGCTCGGGCGGCACATAGCGGGTTTCCCTATCAGGGATTATGTGGTTCTCGCTATTAAATATGGGTACATTCTTCATAGAGCGCTGGAGGTCGTAGGGAAGGAGGTTGCCAATCCATCCCTGAGCGAATTCCCCCTGAGAGTGGGAATAGAAATTGACGCTGTCGTTCCCGTTTATCTGGCTGAAATGGGAGAATAGCTCTGCATCCACGCCATAGCGAACATCCACATCGTTAACCAATGTCCAGGTCATGGCTTTGGCGTGGACAGGCAAATCGGGGGCTATTTTGTGAATGGCATCAGCTAACATCTTATGCCAGCCGGCAAACCATTCTTGGTTGAATAAAACATAATCCATACCTATGGGGGTTTGGAGATTGAAATCTGGAGAGAATGGATTTGGCAAGGGTATTTCCTCAAAAGAGGAATAGTTTGCGTTCCAGCGTTTATTCAAAGTTGCAATATCTTTATGTTTATTCACCAGCCAGTTATGCCAGTCCCTAATCGCATACTCGCAGGGCTCCTCCAGATTGACGGGCTCGTTTGTGAGGCAAATGCTGTGCAGGGCAGGGTGGTTCTTTAAGGGAGGAATTATCGTCTCAATATAGCGAAGAAGGAGCTCCTTGCTTTCGGGAGCGTGTAAACAATATTGTAAGAACCCACTTCTTCTTTTCCGCAATTCGGGATATTTTTCCAACATCCATCCGGGGAAATAATGGGGGCTGATGAGAAGATTGACCGCCACTCCCGCCTTTTTAGCCCTATCCAAGACCGCCAGGGTTTCCTTTATTGGGGCATCGGAAACCTCGTTTTCCCTTGGAAAGATGCTGCTTGGACCAAATTCTATTTGGATTATGTTTATCCCGTAGTTGGGAAACTTCTCAATGTCCGCTCTAACTTGCCCAAAGGCTCCGTAGCCGGTGAAGAAAACCGGTCTTCTCTGGATGGATTTAGAACCGGTAATTCTCGTGGCAGCGACGAAAGAACTCCCCTCTATTTTCGGTCTTTCCTCTCCCGTCCAGCGAGGGACTTTCGGGAAACGAAGCCTTCCTTTTTCTGCCTCGGATAGCTGATTCCTCAATCTCTCGCTCATCTTCTCCATATCATCTATCGCATAAAGAAGCCTCTTTAAAACCCATTCAACTTTGTTTTGGTTATAATAATTCAAGTCATCCCATGCGTATTTAGTGAAATTCTCAAGAACAGTGTAGGTTACAAGTGGATAAGATATATCCTCTCCCTTGGATTTCAGTCTCTCAAGCGATTGCTTGAAGTTGGGAAGCATTTCCTCAACCTTCTTCAATCGGGATTCAGCATTGGAAGAGGAAATGAATGAGAGGGGGAACTCGGAAGCGGTCAGCGTTTTATCTCCCTCCAAGAAGCCGATACGCAAACTTTTCCTCCCACTCACTCCCTGGGCATTTCCCGATAGAGTAAGAAGAGAGGTCCCTTGGGGGATGGTGATTTCCTGTTTGAATAAAGGAGAATCTCCCATCTCCACAAAAAGGAAAGATTGCTTATCATCTGGTGAATAAACGATAAAAGGAAGGGAGAATTCACCATCGCCAGAGATATCCTTGGAGGTATCAAAGGCAGGCTCAATACCGAGCTCGCTGATTTGAGATGCGGGAGTTGGTTGTTCTCCCTCCTCCAATTTCACATCATCCACCCAGAATCCTTCCGTTGGGCTATCGGTGTTAATGCGGAGAATGAAATCGCTATCCGCTTCAGAGGGCGTGAAGGTCATCCAGATTCTCTTCCATTCACCATTTGTGCTGGAGGGTAGATAGAGGCGAATTTGCCAGTTATGTCCTCCTCCCAGCCATGCAACCCCTGGGTTATCGGATAGGACATAGGCGCTCAAGGTATATGTTTTCCCAGGGGTCAGGCGGATAGGCTGGGAAGTCCAAATCGTGCCATAGATGTGGGCGCCGAAGGGTGTCCCATTAGTGAACTTGAGGGAGAACTTTCCGCTATGAGAACGGCTGTCGTCCATCTCGCAGGTTGCATTAGTGTTTCGCTTATCCCAAATCCATCCAACGGGGATTTTCGTTCCCGGTTGAGCTTCTTCAAAGCTCGGGTTCGGAACGAGATTTTCCCTTACTTGAATTTTCTCCAGTTTGTAGGAAAGAATTCTCAACTCGCTACCGAAGCCTAAAAGATAGAAAAAGGGGAGCAAAATCATAATTTTCTTCATTTCAATTCAGCTCCTTCTTTTAATGTGAGGTCGTAGAAATCGGTGGGATTTTTCTCCAAGCCGATGCCTCTGCCCCATTCCATCCATCCCTTCCTCCCGTTCCCATCGTTATCGTTCACAAGGAAAGAGAAGCCGATGGTTAGCCCACTTGTTGGTTTAATCCCCAGTTCCTTCCAGGGAATGGCGAAAAGATAGACGGCTCTGTTCCCCTCAATCACCATCGTTCCCTTCGTCTCTATTACTCCTTCCTTCAAATCCATACCGAAAGCTCTTCTAAACACGATGTCCTTTCCGTTTGACTTTCCTATATCTATCTGAACGAAAGGCTCATCCTTCATATGCTCGCCTTTGGGAGCGATAGCGAATTGGACACTATCCCCTTGCCAAATACCCTCAGGAGGGTAATTGTTGAAAAACACATCATCAATGACGGCAAGCTTAATGTAGAAGTTCTCCTCATCCCACAGGAACTTTCCTTCTACCCAGAGGTCATTTTGCCCTTTCCAATCCTGGTTTAGCTTCTGATAAAAATCCTTTTTATCAAGCACTATTCCCGTGATTTTCTCCCATTGGGGATTGGAGGGGTCGAGGGGATTGCTCTCTGCTTTCTCAATCGTGAAGAACGAAACCTTTCTTTGATAATGCATAGCTACGCTGTTCTTATCCTTCAGATTAACGCTTATATTGAAAGCCGATGGAACATCCGAAAGGTCAAGGAACAGGGGAACGCTCTGAGTTGATTCCTCGCCAGGCTTCATTATAGGGAAGTAGGCGGAGAGATATTTCAAGATAGCCGATGGGGTTTGCAATGAGGCTACAAGTCCTTCCGCTTTATTTTTCTTGTATAGATTTTTCACCTTTATCTTCAGGCTTTGCTCAAGAGGGGAGGGGATGAGCCAAAGTCTGTAAGGAGAGATAACGGTTAGCTTCTTGCTAAGCTTAAAGGTCTGTCCGCCGACCTTTATATTTGCTATTACTTCATAATTCCCAAACGGAACTGCCTTGACCAAGAAATTGAAGCTCTTTTTCCATTCGCCCTTCTTGAGATTAGCACTCCAAGAAGAAGGCGAGACCTCAATTCCTTTGGGTGTTGTGAAGGAAACGGAAATTTTGAGAGGTGAGCTTAACTTGATTATCAGAGCATCGGAAGTCGGTTCAAGTGGCATAAGCTCAATAGCGCTCTTTTCCCAGCGAAATGCTACGCTGGGTAAGTTATCGCCCTTACATATGAGGAAGACGGGGCTAGGGGAAAGTTTTACCTTAAATAGTCCATCGGAGGAAACCGGCTTTTCGTTCCCCATCAAATCCACTAATCTCCCTTTCCCCTTCCAATTAAATGCGACCTCCTTTTCCTCCATAGCCCACATGACTATTGTTTCCTCTTTGTTTTTTGATTGAAAGACATAGGCGTAACAATCCTCTGGCATATCCAGTTTCTTGAGAAATTTTTTCCCTTCCAAGAGGCGAGTCATTGTTGATAGTGAGACATAGCAGGGTTTGGGTATATCTCCCATATAAACAATCCCGAAGTTATGCTCATTGTAATATGGGTCAGGACCGTTCTGGTAATCATACCAGAATATCTTCTCTACGCCCGCTCCCAAGGCAATCACGAAAGCCCTCACAATATAATTAGCTTGAGTAATTATATCAACTCCGTTTGGAGCGATGTGGTTAGGCCAGCCGTATTCCGTTATCCAAATTGGCTTTTTCTCGTCTCCGTATTTCCTCATAAGCTCCCTGCAGGCATTAATCTGCCCCTCTAGGAATTTCTCCGGTGGCGTTGGATAGCCATAGGGATGGATGTTAACAATATCAAAGGGAACATTTCTCTTGTAAAGCTCCTCAATGTAGCGGAGGTCTGTGCCCGCTGTTCCTCCCATGGCCACTTTTGCTTCTCTATCTACCTCCTTTATCGCTTTATAAGTTTCCCTCAAAAGTTCGGCGTATTCATCCAAAGTTCCCGTCCAAAAACCTATGTTAGGCTCGTTCCAAACCTCCCAGAATTTAACGAAATCCTTGTATTTTCTCACAGATTCCTTTACATACGGAATCCAGTTATTCAAATCGGGAACCGTCCCACTTCCATTTTCTGACTTCTTGCTTCCCCAAGAGGAATTGTAGCAGAGGATAGGGAGAGGATAGACAGAGTGCTTTTTCGCATTTGCAAAGACCTCATCAAAGGTCTTCCAATTGAATTTATCCTTCTCGGGCTCGTTAATCTCCCAGAGGAAATCCATCCTACACCATCTTATCCCCGCCCTCTCCATCATATAGAGCTCTCGTTCGTTGGGGATGTGACCATTTATTCCAAAAGGAGAGGTGATATCCAACTTACCTTTGCGAAAAGGAGGGAGGACGCTCAAAACAATCTGTTTTTCCCAACTTCCACCTTTCTCCTTCGCATTTACAATATAGCTACCGAGTTTATGTAAGGGAATTTTAAGAGAAGAGCTCCTCAAAGATTGGGGAGGGACGCTCAAATTAACATCCTTCAACAATATCGGAGTCTTGAAGAAATCCCTTGCCTCAATGGTTAGAGAAATATTCCTTGTCTCTTCACCCCTATTTAAGGCTATTAAAGAAAGAACAGCGGATTCGCCAGACTTATAAATCATTTGGGGTTTATCAGCTTTGATATCTATTAGGAAGAGCTCTTCAGCCTTTACATCTTCCGTCTGGATATAAAAATCGCCAAGATAGATTTCCCCTTTCAAGGGTAGGGAGTTGGAGTTTTTGTCTATTATCAATTGGGAGAGACGGATTGGATAATCTATTTTATGGTCGTTATTTCCACCCCAAGAGAAGGTCGCCTGCTCGGTTAGTTGGAGGTTTACTTCTTTCCATCCTTTCCAATTTATTGCTCCAATGCCACCCTGAAAGACCTCTCCCGTTTTATCAACGAAGCGATAAGCAAATGTATGTTGGGAAGCATCGCCATAAATGGGGATGATGAGAGCTATGGGCTTACCGGGCAGGGGGATGGCGCAGTTTATGGGGGCGTAAACATAGCCTATTTCCTCTCCCGTGCTGGAGAAATCATAGGAGAATTTCCCCACGGGCTTGCCGTTATAGGATGGCTTTGAAACGATGGAGAAGTTCCCTTTCCCACCCCTATCGCCTCTACCTTCCGAAAAAGAGAAGAAAGGGTGCTCAAAATTGAACAATAAAAACCTGCGCGATTCTCCGCTGAACAGGGAAAAGGAAAGGAGAATCAAGAGGATAGGGACAAATCTTCTCATATAAAACCCTCCTTTTTCTGAGTGCTTTTGAACGAGCATTAAAAATTATCAAGGTTTAAAAGGGGTATGTCAATTAGTGTATAAACCTATGACGAATTTCAATATCAACAATAGTTGCGAGCCCGCCGAAGGCGAGTTCGCAATGAAATGACAAGCCGTCATGTTGTCATTGCTGGCATGGGTAAAAGTTATTGAAAAATAAATAAAAATGATGAATCAGAATGTCTCATATAAAAATCTATATCCAAAGACGCGAGACCGACAAAGGATGACTTGCCAATTTCATTCCTGCCATGATTAAATACGAGATTCCCACGCCTTCTGCTTCGCAGAAGACTCGCAATGACAGTGGGGTTCTTATCCCCCTACGGAAGGAATTGTAACTAAAACCTATACCCCTAAATGTGAGGAGCGGAACGAAGAGGCAATCTATTCGGGATGATACGACCTATCGCCAGATAGTAGGTATTGCCATTACGGAGCAAAAGTAGGGAGCAAATCACTATGGGCTTCGTAGAGGGCATCAAAGACTAACTCCGCTGTGCGGGCGTTAGGGATTACGGGGTCTATGAGCAGAGCTTGAATTGCCAATTTCCTTGAACCCGTTACTGCGGACTCAACAATCAATTCCTGGATGTCCATCTGCCTCTGGCAGAGGCTTGCTATCGCCCTGGGAAGCTTCCCGATATTCAACCCTTCGGGACCATCTCTCCCCACAACCGTAGGCACCTCAACTATGCCATCTGGGAGGTTGTCAATGAACCCTTTGTTGGGGATGTTAACAGCTATCTCAAATTCCCTTTTATCCTCAACTATTGCCTCAACAATATCAATCGCCCTCTCGCCAGACCTATGCTGGAGCAGAACACTTGGGCTCTCTTCCCCAGCGATTATTTTATTTATCAGGGAGTTTAGCCTTTTCCTTCCCTCCTCGTCTCCCTCAAAGTTGAAACGCCAGAATGTATCCCTTGTCTCCTCCCAAGGGTAGCATTCCTCAACCAAGGAGTTAGGTAAATATTCTCCTATGTGGTTATCGCCGGGCGATGGATATAGTCCGAGCTTTTGGAAGAGGAGGTATGATAAAGGTTGAGGAGGGTGGGGGAGTTGGGAAAGTTTCTCTTTCAATAGGGGGTAGGCGTCCTTATTGTTTTCCTTAAAGCGAAGCTCCAGAATCCAGGTGAAGTGATTGAAGCCACCGGCGATAGCGGAAAGTGACTCATAGGGAACGCCCATAACATCGGAGAGCTGATAGAGGACCCCGCGTAATCCGTGGCAGAGTCCAATTGCTTTAATTTTACTGTAGCGATAGATAGCGAGCATATTACAGTGGAGGGGATTGGAGAAATTTATTAGCCAAGCGTTTGGGCATTTCTCCTCCATAGACTTTGCGATATCCAAGAGGATGGGGATAGTACGGAAGGCGTGGAACATACCGCCTGGTCCGCCGTTTTCTCCCAGCACCTGCTTGACGCCGAATTTTTGGGGAATTTCCCAATCTTTTTTCCAAGATTCTATTCTCCTTTTCTCAACAGAAGTAATCACGAAATCGGCGCCATCAATAGAGGTTTTATAATCGGTTGTGGAAGTTATTTTGCACTGAAAGTTGACTGTTTCCTTGAGGCGTTTTGCGAGCTCACTCATAAGATTCAATTTCTCCTCATTGATATCACAGAGAACGAGCTCAGCATTTCTCATTAATGGCGATTGAAAGAAATCGGAAAGCGTGCTCAACCCAAACGACGCGCTTCCCGCTCCAATAACAACGATTTTCAGCTTCTTATCTTTCATTTACAATCCTCCTCCTTTTTAAACTGGCACTAAGTCGCAGAAATAGAAGCGGTTTTCACGGAAAACGATTTCGCCTTTCTGGAAGGCAATCGCACTTTTGAAGAGTGGTCCTGAGTAGACGAAGGTATGGAATTCGCCGTTCTCTCCCGAGGGGTCTATGTCGGAGGGTAGGGAGGAGAGGAAATCCTCGTCAAATTCCCTTCCCACAAGTTCACCCGCTAATCTCTCTCCATCTACGCAGGTTATCACTGCCTTGAAACCCAATTTGATGAATCTCCTCGCCAGCTCTCCGCTATCCCTTCCCCAGATTGGAAATTCCCCTTCCATCCCCACCTTCGCAAGATTCCTTTCTCTATACTCCCTCACATCTTGAAGAAAGATGTCGCCGAAGGCGACTTTTCTAATTCCCTTTTCCTTGAAGAAAATCATCTTCTCTCCCATCCGCCTTTCGTATTCCTCGTTCGTGCAATTTTGGGGTATGAAAACTATGTCAAGAGGGAAGCCAAGAGCGCTCGCCTGCCTCTCCAGCAGCTCTCTTCTCACTCCGTGCATACTCACTCTGTCATAACCTTCCGTAATCGTTGATAGAAGGGCTACGATATCGTATTCTCCCTCTTGGACGAGCTCGTAGAGGGCTAAGGTGGAATCCTTGCCCCCGCTCCAAGCGAGGACTATCCTCTCTTTCATTGGATTTGTTCCATCAGCTTGAGGAAACGCTCGTATGCTATGTCCCAATCGCTGGTATGGACTGGTTCATAGGGTTTGACCTCAAATGAGTTCCTCACTATCGTCCTCATTTCCTCGTGGGACTTGATGTAGCCAAGGGCAAGGGCTTGGACCAGGGCGTTGCCGGTAGCCGTGGCTTCCACTGGTCCTGCATAGACGAGCCTGTTCGTGGCATTGGCAATCAGCTGGCAGAGCAAAGTGTTCTGGGAGCCGCCGCCAAAGATATGGATTCTGTTCAATCTCCTTCCCAGCATATCCTCCAGCTTCTCCAACACCCATTTGCATTTCAGGGCAAGGCTCTCCAATACGCAGCGCACAAGCTCTCCCTTCGTTTGGGGAGGTTCCTGACCCGTCTTCTTGCAGTATTCTGCTATGCGGGCGGGCATATCTCCCGGCGGAAGGAAGACGGGATTGTCGGGCTCTATTATAGCCGAGAAGGGACGAGCTTCCTCCGCCATCTTCGTCAATTCGCCATAGGTATATTCCTCCCCTCTGCTCGCCCAAGTTCTTCTTGATTCCTGAATCAGCCAGAGCCCCATAATATTCTTGAGGAAGCGAAAGGTTCCACCCACGCCTCCCTCGTTTGTGAAGTTCAATTCAAAGCTCTTTTGATTTATTATGGGCTCCTTTACCTCTACCCCCATAAGCATCCATGTGCCAGAGCTTATATAAGCCCAATCGTCGCCCTCTCCAGGAGCGGCTGCGACTGCGGAGCCCGTATCGTGGCAGGCGACCGCGACAACAGGAACGCCCTTCAAACCTACTTCTTCGCTAACGGAGGGAAGAAGCTCTCCTAAAACCGTTCCTGAGGGGACGATTTTTTGGAGGAAATGGCTCGGTATATCCATCCTCTCAAGGAGCTCTCTATCCCAATCTCCCTTGATTGGATTATAGAACTGGGAGGTAGTGGCTTCGCTGAACTCGTTTGCCTTTACGCCCGTCAACCAGAAGTTGAAGAGGTCGGGCATCATAAGGAATGTCTCAGCGATATCAAGGATAGGAGAGTTCTCCACCCTCATCGCCAATAGTTGGTAGAGGGTGTTGAGCTGGATGAATTGGATTCCCGTGCGGAAATAGATTTCCTCTTTTGGAACTCGGTTGAATGCTTCTTCAAGCATTCCATTGGTGCGTTTATCCCTATAGTGATAGGGATTGGAGAGGAGAACATCTCCTCTACCGAGGAGGGCGAAATCCACGCCCCAGGTATCAACTCCGATACCGCTTAATCCTCCATATTTTTGACCAGCAAGTTTTATGCTCGTTTTCACTTCCTCCCAAAGGCGAAGGACATCCCAGAAGAGGCTATCTCCAACCCTCACAGGACCGTTGGGGAAGCGGTGGATTTCCTCAAGCCTAAACTTTCCCTCCTCAAGGAAACCGAGCATACCTCTTCCGCTTTCCGCTCCTAAATCAAGGGCGAGAAATGGATACATAGCCAACACCTCCAGAGATTTGTTAGAAAATATATAAAAGAAAAGCTGGTTTAAATCAAGGGATTTTAAAAACCTTTAGTACAGAATGACATCATTGGCGATACCTTAATAAGTTCATAACTACTGAAAGCAGGATTCTGAAAGACGAAATCGTCTCAGAATGGTGAGCCCTTGGAAAAATGTTATGTAAAACGCTTATAGATTTGCTCCACACCCTCTATGAAGGGTATTTAACTTTTTTGCCGGCTTAGATTTCCACCGAAGCAACCGTTGTTCTTAAGAACACCTAAAAATTAGGGTGTGTTCAAACGGATAACGGAGGTGAATACTCCATTGGGCTGTATAGTCAAAGCAATATGAGAGAGCTCCTGGGGAGTCTCAAATGTTATGGAATTATACATCAGCGGATTCGCCGTGCTTCGGGAAAAACGCTGCGGAAAAGTTTACCTTCCTCGCTTTCCTGCCTTTTGCTTCTCTCTTTTCTCTCCGCCTTTCTTCTCTCTTCCTCCACCTTGCCCTCTTCGCCCTTCTCTTCTTCCTCCTCTACAAGCACAGCCTTTATCTTCTGCGAGAAGCCAGGAAATACAGTCCGCAAAATAACCAATAACTTTTCTTGCTTCTCTCCGTTTCTTTCCAAGTTCTTCTTCAAAAACTCCTTGCTTTTAGGGAAGCCTATTGTGAAGAACTTATCGTCTATGGAAATAGGCTTTACTTGACTCAAGATGACGCCCAACTGCGTATGCTCTTCCTCCGCCATCGCTGTATCCACTACCTCATCCCACTTTTGCTTTATCGTCTCAATATCTATACTTTCAACTACCTTTGGTGCTGGAACTTCCTCAAGCTCTTCTTTTTCCTCTTTTTCCAGCGCTACACCTTCGCTTACGCCTTCCTCTTCCGCACCTATTCGCTCTTCTTCCCCCAATTCTTCCTCCGATACCTCCTCAGTGGAGACCTCTTCAGGGGGAACTTCCTCAGCCTCCTCTTCCACAGCCAACCTCCCTTCTTTGATTTCCTCCCACTTCCCACCTATCTGGATGAGCCTTACCAAGAGCATCTCCAAAGGGAGGCGAGGAGAGGGGGAAAGCCTGAGCCAGCTCTCGCTTGAAAAACATTCCTCCAACATTTTAATGAGAACATCTGGGGAGAAATAGCTTGCTTCCCTTCGCAGTTGGCTTCTCTTCTCGGTCTCCAAAAGGGATTCCGCTCTCATATTTATCAAAAGAAGTTCCCTCAAGCGATTGGTGAGAGCTTTCAAGAACTCTTTCGGGTCCCTTCCCTTATTTAGCACTTCCTCAATTATTTTTACTCCCTCCGCGAACCTTCCTTCGGCAACGGCACGAAGGAAACGAGACAGCGTTTCCGCCTCAACAATCCCCAATACCTCTTCCACATCCTGAACATCTATCTTCTTATTCTGGGTATACGCCCACACCTGTTCCAGAAGTGACAAAGCGTCTCGCCAGCTTCCCTCTGCTTGCTCGGCGAGGAGGGAGAGGGCGGAATCCTCAATTTCTATGCCCTCTCCCTTACATACCCTATTAAGGTAATCCTTTATTTCCTTATCGCTTCCTCGTCGGAAATCAAATCTCTGACAGCGGGAAACAATCGTGGGAGGCACCTTGTTCGGTTCCGTTGTGGCGAGAACGAAAATGACGTTGGGAGGAGGTTCCTCTATCGTCTTTAAGAGGGCGTCAAAGGCGGAACGGGAGAGCCTGTGAACTTCGTCTATTATGTAAAACTTGTAGCGCGCATGGGCGGGAGCGAGCTTGACAGTTTCCCTTAGTTCCCTTACATCATCAACGCTTGTGCTTGAAGCAGCGTCCATCTCTATTACATCCATCGTTGCCCTTCCCTCGTGGATTGCTCTACACATCTCGCATTTACCACAGGGCTCGGGAGCAGGACCTTGCTCGCAATTAAGTGCCATAGCTAAAAGGCGAGCAGTGGTAGTCTTTCCGCTCCCTCTTGGACCACAGAAGAGATAGGCGTGAGCGATGTTCCCGCTCGCTACGGCGTTTTTCAGCGTTTGAACTATGTGTCTCTGCCCAACTACTTCCTCAAATCTTTTTGGGCGATACTTCGTGTAAAGTGCCTTGTGCTTTTCTTCTTTTTCCTTTTGATTATCTGCCTCTATCTATGATCAACCTCCCTCCGATGGCGACATTCTCGGGGAGATTCTCCCTTATGGTGACTATTATCGCTTCCTTTGGCAAGCCAAAAGCCTCAGCTGCCGCATCCGTTATCGCAGCGACCAATTTCCTTTTCTTATCCAAATCCTTTATAGGTGGACCCTCTATGTAGATATTCGGCACTCGCTCACCTCCTTTCCTACACCTTTAAAGCGGTTGATTTAGAAAGCTGCCTGACTTCCTCGGCGGTTACCTCTCTCCCCAAATCATTGGAGAGGTAAATCCCCTCGGAGATAAGCATAGTATTTAGGGCGAGCTCGGCTGTGGGAAGGAGAGGCACTCTTCCCTTAAGGGCTGCTACCCAGTGCTGTTGAGGGCTATCATAAGCGTCGGCGTTTTCCCTGAGTGTGTGCCAGCGCCAATCAGCCTCTCCTAAATCTACTGAGAAGTTGAACGATAGGTCGCCCTCGCTTGTGAAGAAGCCGAAGGGATGAAGCCTTATCCCTCCCGAGCTTCCTACGATAAATGAGCTCTCAAAATTGTCAAGATGAATAGCCCATGCCTCAATTATATCCAAAGTGAATCCGTCCTTACATTTCACCAATCCAACGGCGAGCTCTTCCACATCATATCCGCTAATCTCTCTTCGTTTCTCGTCCATGGGTGTCTCTTGGAAAATCTTCCCGGAGATTCTCTCAACGACTGGGTTTCCGGCGAGATAGAGGATGTTGGCTATATTGTAAACGCCGGTATCGTAGAGGGCGCCGCCACCAGCGTATTCCTTCTTAACGAAATAATATGTTCCATAGCCATCAACATAGGGGCGTCCTCTCCTCCGAAAGCCTGTTGAGCGGGCGAAGTATATTTTACCGAGCTTCCCTTCATCTATGAGAGTCTTCGCTACCTTCGTTTCCCGGGAGAAGAGGGTGGAAAGCTGAATGCTCAACATCTTGCCCGTTTCCTGAGAAGCTTGCCACATATATTCTGCGTCTCTATAGGAACCCGCCATTGGTTTCTCGCAGTAGACATGCTTGCCCGCCTGAAGGGCTTCCACGGTCACTGGCATATGGAGGTTATTATGGAGGCAAACATCAACAGCGATTATATCATCCCTTTTAAGGAGCTCGCGGAAATCGGTGTAATAATAGGGTATTCCATAGACCTCCGAGACCCTCTTCGCTTCCGCTTCGTTTATATCCGCTATAGCTACGATTTCAACATCAGGAATCCGCTTGTAATTCTCTATATGATGCTTTCCGATTTGTCCAACGCCAATTATACCAATTTTTACCTTCTCCTCAGCCATATAGCTTACTCCTCCATTATCTTCTTCAAGTTCTTTAGGCAGAGCTCAACGCATTGGAGGGGTGGGTAGGCGTAGCTCTCCTGCTCAATTATATACCATTCCGTTCCGCCAACGGTCTCGCAGAGGGAGAGGAACTCCTTCCACTTCATATCCCCTTCACCTATGAGAGCCTTATCGTTCGTTGCGGAATATTCCTTCAGATGGACGGTTATCGCTCTTCCGGGATATTTTCTTATGAACTCAATAACCTCATCGGCACTCACTCCTCCATGCATAGCATTGCCCGTATCCAACTGCATAATCACATCGGGGGAGGTGGCTCCGAAGAAGATATCCCATATCATCTCCCCATCGATTCGTTGAAACTCGGCGGAGTGATTGTGATAGCCAGTTCTCATTCCCTCTGCCTTCAGCTTCTCTGCCAACTCGTTGAAGAGCTTCGCCGTCTCCAGAATCGCTTCCTTCGTGCTGAATTTCTCGGGTGGTATCCAGGGAACAATAAGGTTTTTATTCCCCAATATCTTGTGGAACTCCACCGTCTTCTTGAATTCATCCCCAAGAAGGGAATCCAGAGGGATATGAGCCCCCGCTACAACCAAGCCGAGGCTATCCAGTAGCTTTCTCCATTCCTCGGCGCTCCTATCGTAGTAGCCTGCCAGCTCTACTCCCTCATAACCCATCTTCGCTACCGCTTCAATCGTCTTCTCCCACTCCCTTTGACAATCATCACGCACGGAATAAAGCTGAAGTGCAATCCTTGGTTTAGACATCTTACATCTCTCCTTTCTTGAAATTTTTATCTCTCATAGTTTTAAACTCGCTAAAGAATTTTGGCAACTAATTTTTAATATCCTCTTCCTCATAGCGAACGCAAATAGCGTATTCTTTTAACTCGGGATAATCAATATGCTCTACCCCATAATAAATCGTCGCTATCTTTCCATCATCCAGTTGAACTGAACTGGGATATCCGCAGTCCGCGTTCTTCGCTCCCCATTCCAGGAGAAAAACCCTTTCCTTATCCCAGGTTTTCCCTTTATCGTAGCTTATCATTCCTTCAACCCCATAGGGAGGGATACGTCTTCCATAGACCAGCAAAATGTTCCCGCTTTTGAGGAGGATGGCATCGGCGGGAAGCCTTGGACCCTCTGTTAACCTCACTGGCTCGCTCCAACTTTGCCCGCCATCATTTGATACGCTCTGCCAAAGACCAGAGCTTTTCTCATCTCTTAGGAAAGCTAAAACTCTGTTATCTGGCAAAGGAAGGAGGGCGGTTTCATCGTAATGAGGGGCAATCAATGTCGGTTCACCCCAAGTCCTTCCATTATCTTTTGAGCGGAAGACATAGCTGTAAACCTCTTTCATTTCATCATTCCATGCGTAAATATTCATAAGGAGAGTGCCATCGGATAATTGGACTATTTTCCCATAGGGTGAACCGTATTGGAGGGGAGAAATGTCGAGCTTTTGGGGCTTCTCCCAAGTTTCCCCATTATCAAAGGAGCGCGTAATCCAAACGGAATATTCCTGTGTTTTGGTTGTGAATTGACCGTTTTCATAGGGACCTGTCACAGCGAAGGCGAGGATTAAAGTGCCATCCCTGGCTTGTCCGAAGGCGGGATTGCGGGAATCGGGAGGGATATCTGCGATTGTTTTCGGCTTAGACCAACTTTTACCTCCGTCCTTTGATTTAATCAAATCAAGCCTTCCACCTACGCCGAGATGGGGAGCGCCGCCTCTAACGACTGCTGCCAGTTCACCGTTTTTCAACTTTATCAAAACAGGGAAATATCCTCCTCCCCTTACGGCGATTATCTTTTCCCCCTTTATCATCTTCTCTTGCATTGGGAACGCCTCCCTTCCTTGAGAGGGCAGAATTGCAAGGACGAACAGATAGAATAGTTTAAAGGAAAAGCTTTTCATTTTAAGAGCCCTCGGCTGCGCACCCACCTTCGCTACTTCCTTTCCAGCAGGATATTCCTCCCTTCTGGCTCCAGCCAGGTTTGCCGAGCGCGCTTTCCCATCTCCTTACCGTTGCTTCCTTCCGGACCTGGCGGGGTTTGGAGCGGGAACTCGCCATCGGGACCCGACCTTCATCGCCTCTGGAAAGGACCCTTACCACAAAGGAAGAGCTCTTGGTGGGAATTCAGCCCCGCATAGGCGGATTTCGGGTTCAGGGCACCGCCGGCTCCCCGCCTAGCGCAGCCGAGAGCATGAAAATTATAGCCATCAAGAAAAGGTCAGTCAAGGCTGATGGATATTCAAATCACCTTTAATAACATTCCCAATTTATTGCTCTCGTTGGGCTTTTATGGTATGATTTATCATAACAATATGGAAGAAAAGGAATACGAGCTATCTTCTGATGAATATATTTTGATAAAGGAGGAAGCGATCAGGCATTATCTTTCTTCTCAAACTACCTTCCCTGATAGGCTTAAGTCCATCAGAAAGGATTACGGGATATTCTTCACCCCCCAATACATTGTTGATTTGATGGTGAGCTTGATAGACAGAGAACGATTTTCTAATAGAGAAATAAACATCCTTGAACCAGCCTGTGGCTTAGCTCAATTTCTAATAGGGATTAAGAGAAATTTTCCTTTGCTTTATGAGAAGGCGAGGCTTTTTGGCGTTGAAATAAACAAGGAAATAGCCGATTATCTCTCTGCACTTATAAAGAAATCCCTGAAACTTCTCAGAGAGAATGGACAACTTATTTTCATCGTGCCGGCTACATTTATGATATTGGATGAGTTCAAAAAGTTGAGGGGCTTTCTCTCCCAAAATGGTGGAACCGCCATTATTTATCTCGGAGCAGAGGTGTTTAAGCCGGAAGCAGATGTCGCTTGCGTTATTCTAAACTACATTAAATCCCCCAAATTCGCCCATAGATTGGAGCTTTTCGAATACGAAGACGGGGAGATAAAGCAGATAAAATTAAGGACGAATTGGCAGGGCGAGGTTATCACTTTTGAGACAGATTGGACGAAAAAAATGGAAAGCTTGTGTAAATATCGCTTAGGGGAGATATATGATGTCCGTATATCACCTCGCACGCCCGAAATAAAAAACAATCCCTTGATAGTCAAAAGCGATAACCCACCTTCCCCGGATTTTCTCCCCATATTAAATGGGAGAAATCTAAAGCGTAATCAAGTTATTTACGAGAACTATACAGGTTATTGGATAAAAGCGAATGAAATACAGAAATTAAGGGCTTTCTTCGGCTTGCCTCATATTGTTGTGGGATTGGGCTTCCGGGAAGGCGGGAAGGTGGCTGCTGGCTACGACCATAAAGGCTATCCCTGGATGGGAGATGTCTACCATCTCATAAGAAAAAACAGTCTCTTTACATTTGATATGAATGAAAGAGAAGTTGTGGAATATTTAAACTCCGAATATGTATCAAGATATGTCAAAGAAGTGTATAGGGAAATAACTTACCATCTAAGCATAACCCAATTGGAGAACATCCCTTTGCCTACTAGGAATTGATGGGAGGAGATAAGGAAAGTGCTGAGATGATTGACAATTTAACCGACTTCGAGAGGTTTCGCAGATTCTTAGAGAGCATCCCGTTGGATAAATACAGGGAAGAGTTAAGGGACGTTAAATGGGTGGAACAAAACCTTTATAAAGAAATCCTTCCGCTTGAATCAATCTTTAAATATTATTGGGAAAAGAGAGAATTTCTCAGCTTTGAGGATTGGTTTGAAAATTTCTGGACCGAGATAAACACCATTCCTGAGAAAAAAGAAGCTTTAGAGAAATTTAAAAGATACTATTTTAACAGACGGCTGGAAGAAAACGATTGGTTCAAGAAAGGATTTAAGGCGAGGATGTATAGAACTTGGGTTTCTCTTCTCACCCAGCTCGATTTTTGTTATGTTTTTGAATATGTAGCCTCAAAAAAGAATTTGAACTTGCCATTGATATGCGATGCTGAGCTGGATGCGAGAGGAATAGATGCGATGGTTAACGACATATGCTTTCAGATTGCTAAGATAAGCGAGAGGAAAGAAGCAAGAGCTGGTAAAACGAAAAGGAAAATCGTTCCTATCCTTTATGCGGTTTACGATTTGGAGAAAATGAAGAGATCGATCTGGAATTGACATAACGAGAAATCAATTCTTGAAGCAAATTAATTGAGGAGGTATTTTGATATGAAAGAAAAATATGACCTCGTTGTCGTAGGAGGAGGGCTCGCGGGAGTTTGCGGAGCTCTCGCAGGCAGGAGACATGGGCTCTCGGTTTGCATAATTCAGGATAGACCGGTCTTTGGGGGAAATGCCAGCTCTGAGATAAGGGTTCCTATAGGAGGCGCCGCTTCTTTCAACGCTTGGGCAAGGGAAACGGGCATCATCGCGGAACTCTTCTTGGAGGAGCGAAGGAGGAATTTCCAATTTCACAACAGTTCGCTCGCCAACTCCATCTTGGACCTCGTCCTCTACGATGCCTTAAGGGAAGATGGGGTTGATATGTTCCTCAATACCTCCTGCAGAAAAGGAATAATGAAAAGCAAGGATTTAATCGAGGCGGTTTATTGCGTTCAGCTCGGCTCAGAGAAGGAGTTGATAATAAAGGGCGATTATTTCCTTGATGCCTCGGGCGATGGCACCCTCGCCTTCTCCGTGGGAGCGGAATTCAGGATGGGGAGAGAAGGAAAAAAGGAGTTCGGTGAGGAGCTTGCTCCAGATGAACCTGATAACGGGATTATGGGGAACTCCTTGATGTTTCTCGTAAGGGATTGCGGGAAGCCGGTTCCTTTTGAACCGCCCTCTTGGGCTATCAAATACCCCGAGGGGGATATCGCCTTGAAACTTCGTCCCCACAATTATATGCCGGGCTATTGGTGGATTGAAATCGGCTATCCCTACGACACAATCTACGACAACGAGGAGATAAAGCACAATCTCCTCGCCCATCTTTTGGGAATCTGGGACCACTTGAAAAACGAGGGTAATCACGGTTTTGAAAACTTCTCCCTTGAATGGGTTGGAATGGTGCCGGGAAAGAGGGAATCAAGGCGTTTCATGGGTGATTATATTTTGAAGGAGCAGGACTTAAAGGAGAGAAGACAATTTCCCGACGCGGTTGCTTATGGCGGATGGTTCATAGACCTTCACACGCCTGGAGGAATCCTTGCAAGGGAGGATTATCCTGAGCCCTGCACGAGCGGGAGAATTGAGGAATGGGAAAAAAGATTCGTCTATATTTACCAAATTCCCTTCAGATGCCTCTATTCCAAAAACATAAAAAATCTTTTGCTCGCTGGTAGAAATATCAGCGTAACCCATGTAGCCTTAGGGAGCACGAGGCTTATGGGAACCTGTGCCCTTTTGGGGCAGGCGGTAGGAACCGCTGCCGCAATTTGCAAGAAATATGCCATCTTCCCAAGGGATATATTCCCTAATCACATAAAAGAATTACAGCAAGAGCTTCTCAAAGATGGTTGCTTCATCCCGGGAGTGAAAAACGATGATGAAGATGACCTTCTGAGAACAGCGAAAATAACCGCTTCCTCTTCCCTCCCTCTCCTCTTCAAAAATCCGAATAGCGAAGTGGAGTTGACAAATCCAATCGGACAGAAATTGCCCCTTCAAGACTATGTGGAGAAGTTGATTTTGCATATCCGCGCGGAAAAGCCCGCAATCATTTCTTTCCATCTTAAAAGTTCCTCTGACCTCTGGGATTTCACGGCAAGCGAAAGCATAATACAAAAGGAGATACATTTGAAAGAGGGAGAGCAGGAAGTGGAGATAGAACTTAAAAGAGAATTTGAGAGGGGAATTTATTGGTTCTATCTCGAGCCAAAAGAGGGGGTTTATATAAAGGAGACTAACGAGCAGCTTCCCGGTTTGACTGAGATTTATAAAACTGGCGATCTATGGCGTTTCAGGATGGGGAAGAATCTCTTTTTCAAACTCGTTCCCACGCTTTGTCCCTTCACTCCTGACAACATCGTTTCGGGGGTCTCTCGACCGGAGAAATGGACGAATGTCTGGATATCGGATGGGAGGAAAGGATTTCCCCAATACTTGGAGATGGATTTAGGGGAAGAAATGGAGTTCAACATGCTCCAGTTTATCTTTGACGCATCAATTGAAAAGGAATACAGCCAGCTGCCTCCATTTTACATCCCACCTCATATCCCGAAGGATTTCAAAGTCTACGCTCTATTAGAGGAACAATGGAGAGAAATCTTTGAGGTGAGTAAAAATAAAAAATATTTCCTTAGGCTGAGGTTTCCAAATGTGAAAGCGAGGAAATTGAAAGTAGAGTTTCTTTCCTCAAACGGAGGAAGCGAGATTTATGTTTACGAGGCGAGGTTGTATTTGGTAAAATAGTGGATATGATTGCTCTAAAGGGAAAAGCTGAAGAAGTAGGATATTTATTTGGGGAAGTATCTAAGCAAAGCATAGAGGAGATTCTTTCTTCCTTTCATCTTCCCGAGGAATGGGAGGGAAGAGCAGAAAGGTTCAGAAAAATTGTAGAAGAGGTAGCTCCCCACTGGTTGGGGGAAGGCGAGGCTATTGCTAAGGCTTCGGGCATTGATTTCTCCGTTCTCCTCGCCTACAATTTACCCTCTTTTAAAGAAGATTGCACTTCCTTCATAGCCCTATCAAGCAAGGATGGATTTCCCATTTTGCATAAAAACAGGGACTTCGCAATTCAGAGACAGAGCTTTTATATAAAGAAGATAGAGGGCTTTTTTAAATACATCGCTGGCGCTTCTCCTTTGGATTTGGGAGTTGCCTATTTCCTCAATGAGGCTGGTCTGGCTGGCGCGTGCAACACTGGTGGATATTGCGATATTCCTCCCTCCGATGGTTTGTTAGACCGCCATATCCTCCGCCTGATAGCGGAAAGGGCGAGGAATAGAGAAGAGGCGCTAAAGATAGTTGGGGACCATTTAAATAAAGGTTTTCTCTCTACTGAGGGAGAAAATCGTGGCTTCATTCTTTTATTATTGGATGCAGAAGGTGGAATGATAATTGAATACACTCCTAATGAACTCAAATGGACGGAGACGAGGGAAGGATTGCTAATAAGAAGCAATTCTTTTTTGCTGTTAAACGATAAAAAAGAGGATGCCTCTTCTCAGCAGCGCCTAAGAAGAGCGCAGGAGCTTTTGGGAGGGAAGGGGAAGCTTGGATTGGAGGATATCTGGGAAGCGGCAAAGGATAGAAGCGGCAGCTACCCCATCTGTGGTCATCATACTGTGAGCGCCTTCACTGTCCTTCTTCATCCCCAGCTCCCTTCCCTCTCCACAGCCTTTTGTTTTCCCGGTCCTCCCGATCAAGCCATTCCCTTTCCCCTCTCAATAGTCGCTGACGAAACTCCCGAGGAGCTTTTGAGGGGGGACTTCTGGATAAATCCCCGTGGAGAATGAGGGATGGAAAAGATAATATATTCTCCCCTCACTGGAAAGGTCCTGCCATTAGAGGAAGTTCCCGACACCGTCTTCGCCCAGAAAATCGTCGGAGATGGCACTGCAATAGAGCCTTCATTCAACATCGCCTACGCCCCAATTGATGGGGTTGTTTCCGCAGTGGTAAAGGGTGGGCACGCTTTAACAATAAAAGATGAAGATGGATTGGAGATTCTCGTCCATATAGGGATAGACACCGTCAAGCTGAAGGGGGATGGATTTAAATGCTTTGTTAAAGAAGGGGATAAGGTAAAGAAGGGGGAGAAGATAATAGAATTTGATATGGAAAAAATTGAACGTGCTGGGTTGCCGCTCGTTTCTCCAATTGTGGTGATAACGCAAAATTGTGAGATATTGCCTCTTAATCACTTTGGACAGTTGGTTCAGGCAGCTGAGACGCCCATTATCAAAGTGACAATAACCAATTAATTTGACCTTTTTATTGAAAAGTTTAAAATTCAATTTGATTATGGCTTATCCACCTATTGAGGAACTCGGGAAGATGATAGATTACGCAATCCTTCGCCCCGATGCGGGCGAGGAGATGGTGATTAAGGCTTGTGAAGAGGCAAAGAAATGGCATTTCGCTGCGCTCTGCGTCAATCCTTGTTGGCTTCCCATTGCGAAGGAAAAACTCCGAGGGTCGGATGTTAAACTCTGCACAGTGGTGGGCTTTCCCCTTGGCACGAGCACGAAGAGCGTGAAGATAGCAGAAGCTAAAAACGCTATAGCCTTGGGAGCGGATGAGCTTGATATAGTTTCCAATATCGGTCTGTTCAAATCGGGCAAGGAGAGGGATTTTATTGAGGAGATAATTGCGGTTGTGGAAACAAGCAAAATGCACTCACGGACGATTAGGAGAGGGGATATCATAACGAAGATAATCGTGGAATGTGGGTACTTATCAAAAGAGGAAATAAAACAAGCGGCTATTCTTCTCTTGGAAAGCGGAGCCGATTTCATAAAGACCTCCACCGGCTTTGGACCTCGGGGCAGCTCCCTTGATGATGTGAGGATAATAAGAAGCGTTGTGGGAGGAACTTTGAGGATTAAAGCTGCGGGAGGAATAAAGAGCTTGAACGATGTGATTGCCTTCTTGGGAGCAGGAGCGGATAGGATAGGCACGAGCTCGGCGGTGCAGATAATGGAAGAATATAGGAAAATGGTCGGCACTTAGATAAATGCGATTTCTTTCCACCAATGCGATTGTCCTGAGAAGCCTTAACCAGGGAGAAGCAGACCGCTTGGTAATTATTTACACGGAGGCAAGGGGAAAACTCTCTGCGTTAGCCAAGGGAGCGAGAAAACCGAAAAACAGCCTCGCCCCACTCACCCAGCTATTTGCCTATTCCCATTTTCTCTTAGTTAAAGGCAAAACATTCTATATAATCACTCAAGGCAGGCTCAAACATAGCTTTCTCTCCATCATAGAGGATATGGAGAGATTCGCCTTCGCTTCCTCAATCGTTGAACTGATTGATAGGATGACGGAGGAAGGGGAAGCGGATAAAGATGTATTTGATAATTTGCTTGCTCATCTTTATGTTATGGAAAGAGCCAAGGACCCGGAGCTAATTGCTCGCTCTTGGGAGTTGAAGCTTCTTTCGCATCTCGGCTATAAGCCAGAGCTGGAGAATTGCATCATCTGTGGTAGAAAAGTTGAGGGCAACATCTTCTTCTCTCCTTCAAATGGAGGAGTGATTTGCTCTAAATGCACAATTTCCGCGCCAGATTGTCTGTTTATAAGGCAAAAACCATTGGAATATTTAAAGAATCTTCTAAAAACACCCGTTCATCTCCTAAAGGGAGAAGAGCTCCCTTCGGACATCAAGGAAGAACTGCGTTCCATTATCCTCCCTTATATAGACCTAAGAGCGGGCAAAAAAGGCAAAACGGAGAGCTTTTTAAGGGAGATAAGCGAAAGTTAAAAGGGATTCAGTTCTTCTTCCACATTCCACTCTATCCTCTTTACCTCCCCGGGATTGAGGGAAATCTGTCTCTCTGGCAAATTCCCCCAGCTCCAATAGAGAGAACTCTTCAATTTCACATTCTTTTTCTTTGAAGTAGGATTGTGAATATATATTGTGAACTTGTTGTCTTCCGTTTGAACTACATTTATGAACACTTCCTTATCGTCGCAAACGATGGGATGCCCAACGAAGATGTCCTTATCGCCTTCTCGCAGGTCTATCGTTACATAGGCGCTATCTCTTAGCTGACCCACTGGTCTTGCTTTCCTTTCCCTTTCCAAGAGGAAAACGCTCCAACGTTCATTTAATCCCCTGACGACTATGGGAAGAGCTAAGGGCAAATCCGCTTTCCCTATTCTCCCAGAGAATCCTTGACCTTTTCCATCAACTTCCAAAATATATCCCTGCCATCTTATCTCTCCTCCCTCTATCTCCAGACGATATCCCGGTATTCCCGTCAATCCCATATCCTTTCTCACTTTCTCAATCCACCTCTCATCTGGCTCCACTGTGAAAGGAGTTCCCACGACTAAAAGCCTTGCTCTCAACTTATCTCCCTTATTGAAGACCTTCCCCTCAACGGGAAAGCGGATTTCCCAGCTTCCGCTGTCCTTTTGGGCGTAAACATTCAGTGGCTCAGAACCTAAATTGAAGACCGCAACAGAGCCCAGCGGAGAACCGCAAAACGCAATGTATCCCTGCATATCCAAAGTTATCTTCCGCCAATCCTTTAATTCGTCGGGATTTTGCTCGCTTGATAGCAACTGCCCCTCTGAGGTGCGAATGAACCATCTTTTCGCGCCGGCTTTTTGAAATTGTCCTAAAACAAGCCTCTCAACTTTCAGCTTTTCTTTGAAATTTATTTCCAAATCTACAAGGATGGGGGAGAGAAGACCGGGTCTTATGTTGAAGTAAGTGCGAGTGATTTGCGCGGAAATGAGTTTTGAAGGGGTTGCGGGCGCCAATGTGTTCCAGACATTAAGGGCGGGAACACCTGGTGGATAAAGACCGTCGCTTATACCATAGCCCATCATTAAATCGGCGCTGTGCAGGAGCCTATCAGTCCAAATCCTTCCCTGACTTAAATCTTCCATTCCTTTGTCGCATTTTATGGAGGGATTTATCCAAAGGGTTGGGTCGCCACCGGGCGCTCCATCAAAACCGGGAATCATCCCGCCAAGGCGATTATCAGGTTTATAAGTTGAAGAGGGAGCGATTTGACCCGCTCCATTCCAAGGTCCCTTGTTGGGTGTCATTCCCCAGACGAATCCACTCTGCGCTCCCGTTCCATCCTCCCTCTTCTGCATGCTGTAAGAGAGTTGGTTCATCCTATCACCGCACATAAACTCCTCGAGAAGTGGTTGGGGACGGTCGAAGAGCTCCATTGATATGGCTTGCCTTCCCTTTACATCTTTAACGATTACGAAAAGATTGTGTTGTTGCCCGTGATTGAAATCCTCCTCCCAAAGGAAGCGTTTTTGTCCTTTGGGATAGAAATGTCTTATCAACTCCTCTCCATCGTAAACCATAATCTCCTGTAAGCCGACATCCGATTCCGCGACGAGCCTCAATCTCCAACGCCAATGCGTCCAATCAAACCAATCATAATTTTCATAGTCCCTCGGACCTATGAATCTCCATTCCAATATGAGCGGACCGTTTGAGACATAACGAAGATGGCAATAAGGAGGCATAGAAGGATGCCAGGTGGAGAATTGCTCCCTCAAATCGTTTAAATCTGAAGCCTCAAAGAAATTCACATACCCTTCCCTCAACGCTTTTCCCAATTGTTTTGGCTCATTTATCAGGCTGATGGCGAAAGGCCAGAGCGATTCTCCCCTGTTCTGAAGATGCTTGTAGCCCTCAACGAGTTCATCCAGGAGCTTAGCCTTTTCTCCTCTAAAATCCGAACTGAATATAGCCACTGAATCATAAGCCCTGAATTCGTAATAGGGACAGGGATTTTGAGAGTGCAGCCAAGAGCCAATCGTGAGATTCATTCGGTTAAGGTTGTGCATCCAATCCAGTATGACGAGTCCTGCTTGACCCGGTTGCTTTATATCTGGATGGGTTGTTGCGAAACGTCTCTTATCGTCAAGGAGGTAGTCATCGGGATAGCGAGTGCGATAACCGCAGGAGAAATAATGATTTCCATAGCCGTCCTCGAAGCGAAATCCCGGCACGGCTAAGAAATCCTTGCCTGATACAGCTTCGCACTCCTTAACGAGCTTCTCCCAGCCCTCCCTTGGGAGATTCGCGAAATCCTCCAAAAACACGATGAAATCAAGCCCCAAAGAGCGGGCAACCTTAGCATAATCCTCTACCTTTCCCTTTCCTCCCGATAGCTCCGTTTGCACTCCTACTATTCCCTTATAGACTTTCGGAGGCGGAGGGAACCGGGTATTGCTCCAATCCCAGGGAGGGATTGGAGGAAGCTTGGGCTCTTGAAGCAGTTGAGCAGGAGTCTTCGCTCCACCGAATTTTCCGCTCTTCAAAGTTGGCTCAGCGAGCCAATTGAGGGTATTGAGAAGGAGGCGAAGGAAATTGCTTGGTTGATTATTTAACCCGGTCTCCATAACTATTCCCCTTAAAGCTGTTGCATATCCACCCCAAAAATGATAAGATGAATTTATTGAACATAGGGCTATCCTTCCCTCTCCGAAAAAGCGGATAGCGAAGATTGGTGGAGCGGATAGCCCTTCCTCTGGTATTCTTTCCTCGGGAAGCCCTCTCGCATTGCTCTCCCATAAAATGCTTTTCGCGGAAGTCTCTCCTCTTACCACAATTTGCCATTCATTTCCTACATCAAAAGTAAGAGTCGAGGAGGCACCTCCTGCTCCCTCGCTGACGGGATACCAAATGAGATGAACGCCATCGCTGACTGGAGAAGGGGAGATATTGCTCGTAGAGGCGAAGATTATTCCCCAAGGTGTTCCGCCATCTTTCTCCCTTTCCCTATCGTGCACGGTCTCGGGGCGAAGGCGAGCATTTATCTGGTCAAGAAGGCGGAATTGCCCCTCCCAATCCTCCAAATGCTCCCCCTTCCACAGGCTGATGAAGAGACCTCCTCCTTCCTTGACAAAGCGAAGGAGGATTTCCCTCTCCTTATCTCCCAAATATGCTCCTCCTCTTTGTAAAACCACCACATTGAACTGCCTGATATAGCTTTCATCGGGAAAATCCCAGCGGAAGTCAAACTCAAAGCCTGCCTCCATAAGTTTTCTCGCCACGACCCTATCCTCCAATCCCGTCTGGAGGAAGAGGACAGCCGGCTTCTGTTGGGCAAGACAAAAGCTCAAAGAACTAGCGAGCAAAAATAAGAACCTTCTCATACTCTCACCTTTCCTTTGTAGGGTAAACCGAGGGATACATACCATCTAGGTCTATTAATCTAAGCAATGGTTTGTCCTTCACCAACTTCGCCCTATAAACGCTTCCGCATTTTCTCGCCAAGAGGTTGACTCGTCCCAGCTTTGGTATCTCCACGCTAACTTCCTTATCCTTGTCATCAGTTGACCAAGCGGTTATAAGCCACTCGTCCCGCTGGCGATGCTTCCTCACCAAAACTCGGGAATCGGGAACGTTGGTGGGAAATTCGTAGGCGGGCAAATCCTTTGACCAGCGATGTTTATTTGGTCCGGGCAGCAAATCGCCAGAGCGGAGGAAATCCTCAAGATAGGAGAAAAGAGCATGGACATAGGATAAAGCCATCACCTGTTTCAACCAATGCGGTGGCTCGTCTCCCAAATCTCCTCCAAAGCCTCCCTTGGGATAGGCGAAATAGCCAGCAACAGCGCCAATCATCCCCGCCGTATAACAGCACTTCAAGAAACCCATATAATGCTCTATGTCGCTGAAAGCGGATTCACCTAAATGCGCCCTCTCCCATCCTCCGTTTACCCAATTATAGGAGAGGGCGTCGCCGAGACTTATCTGCTGAGCAACTGCGTTGAGGAATTGGGTGAGGAGGTCGTTATCCCCGCTCCAACCGCTGTTGAAATCTCTATAATAGAGGGAACTACTGGGCAGGTCGGAAACCTTGCGCATGTATTTGTAGTCAAAACACCAGTGCCACCATTCGGGATAGCTGTTTCTATTTAGAACTCCGTTGCTGTAATAGATGTAAAGAGCTTTGGGAACGCCCTCGCGAATAATATCGGCGAAGATTGACTCCTGATGCGCCTTTCTTTGGGAGATATAATCAAACCAACTTTTCCCATCCTTCGCTTTGAGCACACGCCCATCCGATTCCCAGATTTTCCCTCCGAAACCGTAAACGGTAAGTGCATATTCCCCGCCATTTAAGATTACCGCTATATAGGCCTTCTTCTCCAAAATCTTTTTCAAAGGTTCAACCGCAAGCTTGCCTGCCCTCTCAAATACCTCATCTGGAGCTTCAGGACTCCAGATTTTCTCCCCGTTTTCGCCCACGCACCAGGTCTCTTTGGGGAGGCTTTCAATGAAATCCTTGTCGTAAAATGGACGATGGAGGATGATGAAGAGAGGATACCTTTTGGGATTGGAAGCGGATAGAGTGAGGATGCGAGATTGGATGCTGTTGGGGTCATCCAATTGGCGAACTGCCTCAGGACTTGCAGAACCGAACTCAAGAGCATAGCCCCAGTTCTCCGCGAGCTCAACTCTCACCTCAAAAGGCATTTCCCAACCCCATCTCGTGAGAGGGGGCAGGGTATGTCCCTGGCGAAATTTCGGCTTGGGAGCTTCCTGGAGGAATTGGAGTGCGGTCTTCGCCTCGCTAAGATGGGGGAGAATCAAGAGGATTGTCGTAAAAGCACAAAATCGAGCTAAGGTTAATCTTTCAGTAGACATATTTTTATTATAATCCTGCGATTCATTTTATGTTATGTTAATTTCGTTATACAAAAAGCGATCATAATCTCCTTTGCAAAAGAGGATGATTTCCTTTAAAATTATTTAAAAAGATTGACGAAAAGGAGGAAGCGAATTTGAGAAGGACGACTTTCAGAATTTTCGCTTTGATTTTTTTATCCCTGACCTGCTTTGCCATTACCTTCAATCCCCAGACCATGATGCGGGTGAAGGATATAAAGCCGGGGATGAAGGGATATGGCTTGACCGTGTTCAAGGGGACGAAGATAGAGAAATTCGATGTGGAAATCCTCGGTGTTTTGCCGAAGGATAACATAACTGGGGACATCATCCTCGCTCGCCTCTCTGGTGGTCCGATAACTCAAAGGAATGCCAAAGTGATAGCGGGGATGAGCGGAAGCCCTGTCTACATAAATGGCAAGCTTATTGGAGCCGTTGCTCTAACCTGGCGATATTCCCTTGAACCCCTTGCGGGAATAACTCCCATAGAGAACATGATCGCCTCGGCAAACAAGATTGTGCCAATCGGCGGTGCTCCAGTAACCATCAAGAGCTCCATATTGAGGGGTATGGGGTTGAAGAACTTGGGTGATGAGGATTCCATAACGATGGTGCCGATTGCCGTCCCCTTGATTGCCTCTGGCTTTCATCCCAAAGTTCTGGAGAAAGCATCCTCTTTCTTCCGGGAAAGGGGGTTCATTTTTATGCAATCTCCCGGTGGTGGGAAGATGAATGTCAAAGTCCCACTAGTCCCCGGTGCTGCTTTTGGTTGTCAATTAATGAGCGGAGATATGCAGATTACGGGCATTGGAACCCTCACCTATATAGACGAGAACGGAGAATGGCTCGCGTTTGGACACTCTATGATGGATATGGGTGATGCCCAGCTGCCAGCGGTAACAGCCTACATCCACGATGTCATACCAAGTGTGAATTTCTCCACCAAGCTTGGCTCACCAGCTGAGACTGTCGGCTCCCTCACTCATGATGGATATTTCGCCATAAGCGGGAAACTTGGTATGGCTCCAAAGATGGTTCCTGTTTCCATTACCGTTGTGAACGGCGATAAAAATCAGAAATTCAATGTGGAAGTTGCTAAGCACCCATCCCTCACCAATTCACTCATTGGAACGGCGATTTCAAACGCGGTATTTCTCTCCTGTCCTGACCCAGTTGATGTTATGACGAAGGTCTCGTTTGATTTACAATTGGAAGGTGGTAAGCACCTAAGCAAAAAGGATGTATTTTATTCCCCTATAGGGGCGGGGATTGAACCAAGCTTCTTTGTAGAGGACATCCTTTCCCTTCTTAGCGATAACATTTATCAAGCAGTCTATCCGGAGAGGGTGAATGTGCAAATAACCGTAGAGAAAGGGAGGAAGGTAGCGAGGATTGAAAAGCTGGCAGTTGATAAAAACATTGTCAAACCGGGAGAAACCCTCTCCCTTACCGTTTATTTGAAGAAGTATGGAAGCGATGAACAAATAACTATGCCAATATCCCTGACCATTCCCTACCAAGCTCCCGAGGGAAGGGCAAGCATCTATGTGGGCGGTGGAAACTATATTTCTCCTCAGGTGATGGGATTTAAATCTCCCACGAACCTCTCTGACCTATTGGAATTCATAGAGGATATACCACAGAGCAATCAAATCGTTGTTTCGCTCGTTATGCCTCGTTCCCGCATTCAGTTAGAGGACAAGCTTCTCTCCCCCTTGCCCTCCGGAATTGAGGAGATGATAACTACGAGCAAGGAAACCGCTCTCCGCCGTGTCCCTTATGTTTCCCTTTCTACCTTTGATACAGAGTGGTTTGTATTGGGCGTTAAGAGAATAAGCATAATAATCTCTAAGACGGGGAAGGTTCCCGCATTTGCCCCTTCCCCAGAGGCTCCCCAGCCCGAGGCACAGCCAGCAGGTGAGGTACCATCGGAGGAAGAAGGGGCCTTCTTCTTCGCTAAAGCTTCTACCTTCCTTTCCTCTCTATTGAAGACAGCCACGCCACAGCAACAAGCACAACCTCCTCAAGCTCCTGCTCAGCCGCCTTCCGAAGCACCCCAGATGCCTCCGAGTCCGCCCACTCCACCCTCAAAGCCTTCAAAGAGGATATGGATACAATCAAAATATGAGGATTTCTCCCAGGGTGACACAGACAACACGGTCTTAACTCGTGGTGGCGAGATAATCCTCGCACCTAAATGGAAGAAAATCGCTACCCTCCCAGGTTCCCTTCTTCTATCAGTGTTGGACGAGGGAGATTATTACCTCGCTTCCACGCTTGGCACCGGCGCCATCTACAAGATTTCCCAGGATGGTAAAGTGGAGCAGGTCATCAAGGCGAAGGAGATAGGGCTTAAATTGCTAAATTGGCAAGGCAAAACACTCGCTATTTCCTTCCCTGGCGGAAATATCTACACGGTTGACATATCTAACCGTAGCCTTTCCCCCTTCGCTAACTTACCAGTTGATTATATATGGGATTTTCTCCCCAAAGGTGACAGGCTTTTAATAGCAACGGGAGGTGAAAAGGGCTTTCTTTATTCCCTTTCTCCAGATGGAAGAGCCGATATCCTATATATCGCTCCCGACCAACATATAGTGAAAATCGGGGAGAAAGAGGATGCCTTGATTTTAGGCACATCGCCCCAAGGGCTTGTAATCTTCTATAAGGAAAATGGTAGCTCCTTTTATTCCTCTAATAGCCAAACCGTTAGCGCTATCGCCTATATAAATGGCGATGTTTATATAGGTTGCGCTCCGGGAGGGAGAGTTTTAAGGATTAATAGCAAGGGAATTTCCGAGATAGTTGATACAAAGGAGCGAGCCATATATAGCCTAACTGGGGGTTCTAATTATATCCTTGCTGGAACGGGAAGTAGGGGAAGGATTTATTTGATTGACCCCTCACAGCAGGATAGATGGGGCTTCGCCTTCCAAGCAGATAGCTCCGATATAACTGGTTTCCTAAAAACAAATAAGGGAATAATCGCATTGGGAAGCAATCCCCCCACAATCTTTCTTTCAACTTCTACCTATTCCGAAGAGGGCACCTTCATTTCCTCCGTATTTGACGGCGCTATTACCTGCCAATGGGGGAGAGTGGTGGTGGATGCGAATGTTCCCAATGCCTGTAAATTGGAGATAGAAACGAGGAGCGGGAATTCCCCTCTACCCGATGAAGGATGGAGCCTCTGGACGCCGCTCGGTCCTCAGGGTGAAATCCTCAGCCCTCCCGCTCGCTATCTACAATATAGAGCTAAACTCTCAACAACCGACCCTTCTCAATCTCCCTCCCTTCGCAGGGTCACGGTCTATCTCCTTCCTCAGAATCTTCCCCCTTCCCTCACGATTTCCTCTCCAAATTGGGGAGACATCCTTTCTGGCACTGTGGATATTAAATGGTCTGCGAGCGACCCAAACAACGATAGCTTGATAACGACGATTTATATCTCGGAAAACGGTAAGGATTGGCAGAAAATCGGGAAAGTTGCGGAGAAAAAACAGCATCAGTTGAACACGAAGGATAAAAAGGATGGAAGATATCTGCTCAAACTCGTTGTGTCCGATGCGGGAAGCAATCCACCACCAATAGCTCTTTCAACGGAGAAAACGGTGGGAGTTACAATTGATAACACGCCGCCTCGCATCACTATATTCAAGGATAGCACTAAGATAGAAGGAGGGAAAATTTATCTTGAGGGGATTGTGGAGGATAGCCTCAGCTCTATAACGGAGGTAGTTTACAGCGTTGGAGACAATATCTTCTACTCCGCTACTCCTACAAAAGGGATTTTCTCCACCACTTCTGAGCCCTTCACGATTTCAGCGACGATTCCCGAGGGCAATCCCTCTCAGGTGAGAATTAAGATAAAGGCGAAGGATTTCGCAAGGAACGAGACGACCTCTGAGCTGATGATAACGATAAGCAAAGAGGGGAAGATAGAGAAAATAGAGGAGGTAAAACCCGAAAAGAAGGAAGCCCAGCCCCCTCAAGCTCATAACGCTAACAAAACATAAGAAAGGGATAACGAGATGAAGAAAATGTTCTTGGTTTTTAGATAGGTACTTGCCCCAAAAAGAGAAACTAATGGTTGTCGTGCTAAAAGGGTTAGTGAAGCGAAATGGACAACGAATTTACCTATATAGAGGCAATATCTACTCCCGCTAAGAGTGCATGGAGAGTTTAAAGAAATCTTGCACGGTAGCTTGCCGGGCTTTGCTGTGAGAGCACACCGCTGGGAAGCTAATCTGCAAGATGCTGAGCAATTGTCGTCCTATGAGACAGTACTCATAGTTACAACGAAGGGATTGAACATAGAGGATAATGGTGAGACTGGCTTTTGCTTCATTGTGCAACCCTTGCGAGTTGACTTGAACGAATTCACAGGGTTGGAGCTATTTGTCTCGGACTTATCTTCAGCTGAAGATAATAAACCAATGGGGTTGCTGAATTTTTACGAGCCAGCAAGTGGATTTAAGTCAAAGATTTCCGGACCGCGATTTCGTCCACACATAGTTTTGCCCTCGCGACAGCAGCTAAAAGATAAAATCAATAATTCTTGCCTATCTCCGCTTTCTAATTGGCGAGTTGTCGTTGATTTGACAGCTAAAGAACGGGGCAGTGAAGACAGTGCTTACTGCTACGCTATTATGGAAAGTGCCTTCTCAGAACAAGTAAGAAGAAAGAAAATAAGGGATATAAGTGTTGTGGGCAACCGCATGAAATTAATTCTAAAAAATGGAGCGGAGAAAAGCTGTAACCTTTAGGGCTGTTTTTATTGGCATCTGCTTCAGTATCTTCGTCAATACCCTCTCTCCTTTAACGGAGAGCAGGGCTTTCAGCAATTTCTCCTGGAGCTATCTGCCCGAGGGTGCCGTCATTCCCTTCCTCTTTCTCCTCTTTTTAAACTTTATCTTATCTCGCATTAAGCCTAAATTGACTTTAACCTCTGGCGAGCTCCTCGTTATCTTCGCGATGGGGCTTGTCGCAAATTCCACTCCCATTTTCCTCATTTATATGTTCCTCTCCGCTGTCGCATCCCCTCTCTATTTCGCCTCTCCCGAGAATAAGTGGCATAAGGACCTCATCCCTTATATTAAGCCGAATTTGTTCCTCAATGACAAATTAGCCGCTAAATGGTTTTTTGAAGGGTTGCCAGACGGAGAGAAGATTCCCTTCAAAGCCTGGCTCACGCCTCTCTCCCACTGGCTTCCCTTTTTCTTCGTTCTCTTCCTTTGTTCCTACATAGTCATCATCCTCCTCCGGAAATATTGGATGGAAAACGAGAAACTTTCCTATCCATTGATGCAAGTTCCCTTATTCCTCGTTGAAAGGGGAAGAGAGGGATTTTTCCGCAAACCTCTCTTCTTCATAGGAGCGAGCATTCCTTTTCTGATAATGGCTGAGCAAGCTCTCCACCTTTTCATACCCGCCCTTCCCTCCCTGCCCGTGGACCACATAGGTTGCCTTGATTGGGGTTGGACGCCTGTCCGCAGCCAACCACTTCTTTGCTTCAATTTTCTTGCCTTCGGGGTGGGCTTCTTTGTCCCTACTGATGTGCTTTTCGGGATTTGGTTCTTCTATGTCCTCACTTTAATAGAGGAAGCGCTTTTCCATCGTTTCGCCATAGCATTAGGCTCGGGTGGTATGTTCGTTTGGGGAAATGCTGCAATAGCCTGGCAATCGCTCGGCGCTTTCCTCGTCTTCACCATTTCCTCCATCCTCCTCGCCAGACGCCACATCCTCAATCTTCTTCTAAGCACATTTAGAAAGGATATTAGAGAAGATGAGCTTATACCTCCACGCTTAATCCTTCCTCTTCTCCTTTTATCCTTCTTCTATCTCCTCCTGTGGGTACATCGCTCGGGAATGCCCCTTCTCATAGCCTTTTTCTTCTTGATATTCGTTCTCCTCATCTATATCGGGCTCGCACGCATCGTCTGCCAATCTGGAATCTTCTATATCGTCCCACCAGTAATTGCCCAAAATATCTGCATTTTCGGATTCGGCAGCAAATTCATCGGTCATAAGGGGATGGTTTCCCTCGGCTTATCCTATTCCTGGCACGGTGATACCCAAGATGTCTTCTCTGTTTTCGCAAGCGAGGGAGCAAGGCTTTGGGATAGGGGAAAGGCAAAGGGCTGGCATTTCTCCATAGCCCTCCTTCTAACAGCTGCCGTAGGCTTGATAGTCGCTCCCCTCTTCATCATCTACACAGGATATAAGCAGGGCACCCTTACTTGGAACACTTGGATATTCAAGAGCTGGGGACCTAGCACATATGGACAAGTGCTTAGCCAAATCAGAAATCCCTTCGGCTTCAAGACGGATTATTTCCTCTGGGCTTTGGGTGGAGCGGCGATGATGCTCCTCTTCACCTTTCTCCATCTGCGATTCGTCTGGTGGCCCATCCATCCCATCGGCTTGGCAATCGCTTCTTCCTTCACGCTCTACGCCGTTTACCTCGGCGCCTTCTTCGCCTGGCTCGTCAAACTGGCTCTCCTTCGCTGGGGAGGGCTCAGGGCCTTCAATAAGGCTGCCCCTTTCTTTATAGGTCTGATAGTTGGGCACTACTTGGGGAGAACAATCTCTCTTATACTTTACTCCACGCTCGGCATAGGAATGATGTGATTTCACATAGGCTCATACCAGTTTAAGAGCCCCTGAAGGGTTTTTCCATCTTTTCCAAGGATTCTCATATAGAAGCCCCAATCTCCGCCTACCTGTCCAACCTTCAAAACCAGCTCGTTCCATCCCTTCTTCAGATGAACGGGAACCTTGTCCTCATCGGGTCTCGCAATGCGAGGAGAAAGATGGGCATGGACTTTTTGCCCATTCACCCAAAGGACACAGCCATCATCGCTTCCCACAAGGATTTGGACGTCAATCTCCTTCGGCGAATACACATATGTGAAGGCATAAGCTACGCTATTGTTTACCCTTCCGAAATGGCTTAAGAGGTCAATATAAACAGGGGCTGAATTTGTCGCTAAATCAAATTTGGGAACCTGCCAATTGCTTCGTTTTTCCTCGGCTCCCTCTATCTGGTTGGGGATTCCCTTCCCAATCCATTCCTCGGGTGGATAAGCTCTTTCCATCCCTTGATTATTTGTATTGTCGTAAACCCCAAAGAGGCGAAAAGCCTGAACATAGGAGCAATCTATAAGCCATTTTTCCCTTATCTTCAATGCTCTTTCGGATGAGAACCTCAATTCAGCTATGACTGAGCCAATGGTGCCTCCAAGAGGAAAATACTTTCCCGTCCATTTCGCCTCAAATTCTCCACTTAAAGGAGAGCCCTTCCCTTCAAACGCGTATTCCCTTTTCCCCAATATCTGCCATCCTTCCTCGCCATCTTCAATCAATATTCGGGCAGATTTTAGATTAAGAGAATCGGGAATTGCCAATCTGAAACCCATTTTTAATCCTTGGTTGAATGTTTGGAAGGAAATCCCAAGCATCTGCATCAATATTCTGTCTCTTTCCTCGCTTTCCTGCATCCTCCAGAGGGCACCAGCTAAACTCTCGGAAAGCTCCTTTCCCTTTTTCAAAGCTTCCTCAACACCGGCGAAATCGCCCACCGATAACAGCTTATTTCCTGTCTCATAGGTATTCTCCAATTTCCTTAAATATCCCAAAGCGAGAGTGGACAGAAAAGAGGAATAATCCTTTAAGTAAGAGACCCTTTCCCCAAGGTCGCTTAACTCTCTGTTAAGCTCGGCAACCTTGCTAACTTCTCCACCCATTTTGACGCTTATCTCCAATCCCTTCCTTATGGAGTAGCGAGGAGTTTGAATGTAAAGCCTCATCAATTCGCTATCGTAGAACCAGCCACCCTTATCCAACTCTTTCACATCTCTTACCTTTTGCACATTTTTCCCTTCTATCTTAACCTCCAAAGGATTTGCTACCCCGTTTACTTGCACAAGGTAGGAACGCATATTGATTTGCCCTGAGTATTCTCCCTTTGTAGCCCCAATTTTAACTATAATATTTTTCCCTTTTTCTCTATATTCGATCTTCGTCGTTGCGAACTTTCCCTTTAGATAATCCAAGCTCAAGCCATCATCCTCATAAAGTTCAAATTCCCCATTCGCTCCCGCATAGATGTTCAATATCAGGGGGTCAATCGGCTTCTCCCCTATGTATTGCATCTCTGGCTGCATAGGAATTATTGCCCCAGCCTTTGCGAAAACAGGCATCTCATCCAGCTTAGCCCGATAAATAAGCTTGCGTGGTCCTTTATAGACTTTATTTTTGAAGAAGTCATACCAGGTTCCAGGTGGCAAATAAACCTCCTTTAGGGCGTAGCCATCATTTGCTGGTCGGTCAATTGGCGCTACGAGCAGATTCGGACCGAACATATACTCGTATTCATACTCGTAAGCCTCGTTTAGCTCAGGGTAATGGATGTAGAGCCCTCGGCAGAGGGGAACACCGGTATCGTGGACTGTGCGTGAGACGGTGTAAATATAGGGGAAGAGGCTATAGCGAATCTGGAAATATTTCTTGGCAATCTCCTCCGCTTCGGGGCTGTAATCCCAAGGAAGACGTCTTCCGTGGTTGCTGTGGAGGCGAAGAATCGGGCTGAAGGCGCCGAACTGCACCCAACGAACATATAGTTCATCGGGGATTTTATCTCCTATAAAACCTCCGATATCATGCGACCAGTAAATGCCGACGTTTCCTCCCTTCACGGTGAAGGGAATCTCGTATCTCAAAACCTCCCATTGTGAGTATGTATCGCCGGAGAAGCCGACGGGATAACGGTGAGTTCCCGAGCCAACCAATCCCTGTCTGCCGAAGATGAGCGCACGCATTTTCTTGAAGTTCTGCTCCGTTTCATAATAGACCTTGTTCGTCCAAGCAAAGTGGTCTATTCCGGGTGCACTCGCTCCCGCCCCATCTATCCAGAGGAAATCAACTCCCTGCTTCAAAACAGAACACAAGAGCACCTTGCCGAAAGCCTCCGCATCCCTTTTGTTCGCCAAATTGTATCCTACCGATTGCCTTCCCTCGGGATTTACGCCGAGCGCTTCGCAGAAATCCTTGAAATGGCTATCCTGAGCGGGAATGGGTGTGCCTGGATGGGTGTTGAGAGTGACCTTTATCCCCTGCTTATGACACCAGTCTATGAACTCCTCGGGACGGGGAAAATATTGGGGATTCCAATCGTAGCTTTCCCAACCGTACAAATGCCAGTCGACATCAATCACTAAGACATCAAGGGGTATCCTCTTCTGGCGAAATGTATTTATAATATCCCTCTCCTCAATGTCGCTATAGGGCCAATAGCGGGAATACCAGGCGCCGAAGGCATAGCGAGGAAGCATAGGGATGCGTCCCGTGAGGCGAGTGTATTCCGTCAGAGCGAGGGGATAGTTATGCCCATAGCAGAAGAAATACCAATCCTGCTGGGAAGTTGGAGGGCGAGGTTTCCACCACTCCTCTTTGACATCCCACAAGGGATGGGGAGTGTCGTCAAGGAAGAAATAGCCCGAGCGACTGAGGATTCCAGGTGGGAAAGGAGGGAGATTGGCTCGGGAAACTCCATCAAGGGCAGCAACCGTGCCTCCCAGATTCTGCTCATCCTTATCCCCGGGACGCCAAATCATCTGTTGATTCCCAATTCGCCAGGATATGTTTAGGTTATCCCTATTGAATGCTCCGCTTCCCAATTTGTATCTCAAGGTCAACATCTTAGTCTTAAGTAATAGCCAACCGTTTTCCTTCCTTACTTCGTAATCCGCCTTCCCCCAATCCCTGTTTTGGACAAGGATGCTCGGCTCATCAATGAATTTCCCTTGTGGAGAATATTCCAACCTTATAAGGGAGGGAGAGATGACGGTGAAGCGAACATCATTAGCTATAACCTTTTGTCCTACTTTTTTTATCTCTACTCCCGCTTTTGTTGGAGCGATGATAAAGGGGAGGAGCAGGAATGTGAGGATAAGATGAGGAAGAGGAAATCTTGACCTTCTCAAAGCCAATACCTCCTTTCTTGTCAGCTTTTAGAAAATGATAACGAAAAGTTAAAAAGTAGAAAAGTTTAAAAAATAAATTGAAGTTAATAAGTTTATAATTATAATCTTATAATTTGAGGTGAGGTTCAATGAAATGCACGGAAGCTTTTAAAGTCTTGAGCAATCCTCTAAGGATGAGAATCCTTGAGGAGCTCCTCAAGGGGAGCAGATGTGTTACGAAGATAGCGGAGAAGTTGGGAGTTAGCCAGCCTGCTATCACCCAGCACATAAGAGCCTTGGAGAGGTTGAATTTGGTGATAGGGGAAAGGAAGGGCAATCGCATTCACTATTCCATAAATGTCAGTGGGTTGGAGGAGATGAAGAAGGTCATCTTCCAGCTTTTAAGCGGGTTAGAGCCAAGGGAAGAGAAATGTGGATATAGGGAGAAATGCGAATGCGAGGAATGAAGGATGACGAATGAGAATGTGAGCCGATTTCCTCGCCGTGAACCATCTTTCATTTACCATCAAAGAGGAGAATAGGTGTTGCTCCCGAGGAATCCAACCTCTACGATGAGCTCACAGCTATAGATAACCTAATCTTTATGCCTCAGCTTTACGGTGCTCCGAGGAAGGAAAGGGCGAAAAGGACTGAGGAACTCCTCAAAATGTTTAATCTCTACGAGAAGAGAAATAGCTCCTATCCCGGAACGAATTCACATATTGGCGAGATTATGGGGTGGACCCCGGAGTAGATGCGGATGTGGATATGACCGTTGCTGATTTTCAAGCAGGGGTTAATCCGGACCAACATGGCGCAAACTACAGTTTCAATACCCGCACGGGCAGAATAAAAACACTGTCCGCCATTGAGGCACCATCACAGCTCAATCCTCAGAAGCTCACCCAAACTTTAACCCCAGTTTATATGTGGGATAACCCAAGCAACGCAAATCCCGACTTCGTCGTAAATCTTTTCGCCAATATTTATCCCGACTTCCGTTGATGTCGTAAAAAGAATGGGGAAATTTTCCTTAAGTAAAACTTCTCCCATCCTCTTCTATACACTATAATTTAGAAAATGAGGCGGAGAGAAGGGTTTAAACTTATCATCTATTCGTTGTTGACCTTAATTTTACTACCTCTCACCTTTGCTGAACAAAGAATACAAGGGGCTCTTTATATAGCTACAATAGATGACAATGGCTTGCTCTCCTCTCTCAAAATCGGGGATTGCGAGGTTATTCGCAATCAACTTGAATTCTGCCCGGTGGTAAATTGGGAAGTGGAAAGTGTTGAGAAAAGCGAAGAGGGGATTGCCTACAAACTTCAAAGTGAAAAAGGAGGGGCGGAAATCAGCTACAGCTTCACTGAAAATCGGATAAAAATCACACTTACCCATCGTCTGGGTGGATTTCAGACCTGGCGCCTGAATTTCAATCAAGATGTGCTCGCCCTGGAGAACCTGCAAAACAACACCGTTAAAGGAGCGGAGGCTATCCAATATTTGGATGAGGGGGAGATTCGCCCCTTGCCCGTACCTCGCCTCTCCCGAGTCCAAAGGGCACGCCTTTACTTGCGAAACGGGGCGCAAATCCTCTTCTGGCATAGTGGTTGGGGGGCACCCTTCAATCTTGATGAAATCGGAAGCTTCTTCGGTTACACCTATCAGAGAAATCTCTTGGAAAGCAATCAGCCGATGAGCATTTACTTTCAAATTGAGGCAAAACCCTCCAAGCCTTTAGAAGCTTCTCCCTCTTTCATCCCCTACGGTGATGCAGGGCATAATCTCTTTTACCAGGGAGAACCGATAAGCTTTACTATAAAATTCCCAGATGATGTTCTGGATAGATTGAGGAAAGCCCAGAAGTGGCGAATTGCTTGGGAAGTAAGGGATTTTTGGGATAAGAAAATAGGGGAAGGCAAAAAGGAATTTGATAGCTCCTTTGCTTTGGAGAATAAATCCGTGAAGATATCTTTTAATATCTATCAGAGAGGATGGTTCAGTGTCCTCTTCTCCCTAATGCCAGTCTCTAAAACAAAGATTGACTTCCTTCCATCTCAATTCAGGGCGAGATTCGCCGTCGTAAGGGATTTGCCCATCTTTCCAAAGAGGGTCTCGCCATCGGAGCAATATAATATGTCTGACTACTATTATTCCTCCCTTCTGGGATTAAGATGCGTTAGGGAAAGCCACAATATCTCGGATTATTTCCCGGAAAAGGGGAAGGCTCGCTGGGATGACTTGGATAGAATATTTGAAAATGCCAATAGGGAGGCGAAGAGGTGGAGTGTGAAGTGGTTCTTCCAAGCCAATTCCCGCCCAAGTTGGTGCAGTGAAGAGGATTATGAACAAATAGCTTTTCAAATCGTCAATCGCTATAAGGATAAATGCAAGATATGGGAAGTTGAGAACGAGCCCAATTTCTCTTATTCCCCTCAGGATTATATCCAAAAGGCTCTTATCCCCTTCTCAAAGGGGGCGAAGAGGGCTGACCCTACCTGCCAAGTGATAGCCCCAGCTTGTGTTTCCGTCCATCACACCCTCCGCTTCCTTGAAGCTATGAGGGAAGTTAATGCCTTGGATTATGTGGACGGAATATCCACCCATACCTACCACGGTCCTGGCGAGCCCTGGGAGATGTTTGGCAATCCTTATCACTTAAATCAAATGAAACGCATTGCGCCCGATAAACCCATCTGGCAAACTGAACAAGGTTATTGGTGGGATAATGTGAGCAAACAAAGATTCGCAAGATATGTCGTTCGCCAGTTTCTCAATGCCCTTGCTGTGGGAATCCCTTTGGAGCGCCATTTTTACTATTATGTAGTGCATCACGGATTTGAGCCGATGTATCTCGTTGAGATGGGTTCAAGCGAAGGATATAATGGAACGCTTGAACCGGGAGGGGTGGCAGTGAGGATAATGAATGAGGAGATAGGTTCCCGCAAATTAGCTTCTTTTAAAGAACCCCTTTTTGGCGTTTATCTTTTGAGATTTGAGGGGAAAGATGAAGATGTTATAGCTATTTGGACGCTTGACTTCAAAGTCAGATTGAAGATAAGGGGCAAAATCTTGTATGCGAATGATTTTATGGGCAATAGAATGGAGCTCAAGAAAGAGGGAGACATATTCTCAATAGATGTTGATGGCTATCCTTGTTATCTTCATTTGAGAAGAGGGGAAATGTTGAGCGTGATTGAGCCCCATCTGGGGAGGAATTTGACGAGCGAGGAGGGATGCAAAGCCTTTGCTTCCTCAAGCGATGAACATCATCCCCCGGAAAACGCCATTGATGGGAAATGGTCCACTCTTTATCCAACTCCACCAGGTCAAGAGGAATGGATTGGGACATTCTGGCAAGCGGGAACGGAGGGAGCGTCTGAATCCAGTCCCGTTTGGTTAACGGTCCAATTCCCCAGGTTGCACACCTTACATTATGCAATCGTTTTGACGCCATTGCCGGCTATCACAGCGGTTCCAAGGGATTTCCTGCTTCAGATTTCCTTGGATGGAAAGAGCTGGAAAACGATTAGTCAAGTGAAAGATGGAGAGGAATGGGCATATTTCTTCTCCTTTCCAAAGACAAAAGCGAGATTCCTTCGTCTTTTGATAACGAAATTGAACGATGGCTGGCACCTGGATGGACGCTGGATGTTTATGGTGAACGAGAATTTCAAAAAATACACAAATATGAAAGCCTCCGTTTTGGAGCTAATGGTTTTCGGAACTCCCTAATCAAATTCCTATTAAAATTATAGCTTTGTTGTAAATTATTATAGCCACATTGGGACCGCTCTCTTTTGACTAAACTCGCTCAAAACATTTACAAAGATTTATAATCAATTACTTTGCTCTTTTTAATGACCGCTATCTGAAAAGGACACCTTTTAATTTCTTTATATAAACAAAACCGAAATTCCCTTTGCCATTCATGATTTCATCCCTATACTTTTTATTATGAGATTAAAGCTGATAGCTTGTGAGGTTTTGGCGAGAGAATTCTATCATCTCTCCGCTCTTTCATCCCATATTATTGATATAGAGCTCGTGACCAAGGATTTACACGATTATCCTGAGCTCCTCCGTCATGAGCTTCAGGAGAGGATAAATAGGTCAAACGACGGCTACGAGTACATCCTTTTGGGATATGGTCTATGCGGAAACGCAACAGCTGGGCTTTCCTCCTCCATCCCCCTCGTCATCCCTCGTGTCCACGACTGCATCTCCCTTTATCTCGGCTCAAAAGAGCGATATCTTGAACAGTTTCTCTCCCATCCCGGCACATATTACTATTCCCGTGGATGGTTGGAGAGGAGAGGAAACAAGGAAAGAAAGGACAGCATCCAAGACGCCTTCCTGCAAGAGCTCCAGTTTCAGGATTTGGCGATGAAATATGGAGAGGATAACGCAAGATATCTTATGGAAGTTATGGGAGGATGGCAGAAGAAATACAATAGAGCTGTCTTCATCTCAATGGAGATTGGGGATGAGGAAGAATTTAAAAAATATGTCGCCTCCTTAGCGGAGGAAAACGGCTGGAGCTATGAAGAATTAAAGGGTAGTTTCTCCCTTTTGGAAAGATTTTGCAATCTAAATCTTGATGAGGAGGATTTTCTCATCGTTCCTCCGGGAAGGCAGATACATCCCTCCTACAACGAAAAGGTTATTATCGCGAAGTAACAGGGGAAAGATATGTCCATTCAGATGCTCTTTCTTTCCCTTATCATAGGTTGGCTGAGAAAGGGAAGCCTAAGGAATTTCATTCATATCCACCTGCGCGCCTATTATCTCCTCTATATCGCCTTCTTCCTCCAGTTGCTCGCCTTCATTATCCACCGCATTAAACCCTCTACTGTCGTCCCTATCCTTTACACCGTCTCCTTCCTCCCTCTCATCCTCTGGCCTATTTTCAACCGCCACTATTGGGAAATGTATCTTCTCGCTATCGGATTGTTTATGAATTTCCTCGTTATCTGTGGGAACGGAGGGAGGATGCCCATATACCGTCCCGCCTTGCAATACATTCACGCAGAGGAGAAGTTCCTTCAGGCGGCGAAAAGAGGTGGATATTTTAGGTATAAGCTATCAAATGGAGAAGAGCGTTTTTTCTTTCTCTCCGATTACATCCCCTTTCCACCTCATTTCCTCGGAGAGGGCGGAATATCATATGCGTTACTAAGGAGAAATATATTCAGCCCGGGAGATTTGATTATGAGCTTGGGGATATGCTTTTTAATCCAAAGGGGGATGCTCGCAAAAGATGAAGGCAAGAAGGTTTAATTCGGTTCTCTTCGGCATCTTCATTATAGCTATAATCCTGCGCCTTTTAGGCATAAGATGGGGATTGCCGAACAGCGAGCATTATTTCTCCTATCATCCCGATGAGATTCTCATCATCGGCGCTTCCTCCAATGTTGATATATTTCGCCTCCAGCTCGACCCCAAATTCTATAACTATGGAAGCCTTTACATTTTCATCGTATCCTTGCTAAATACTCTTGCCCTTGCTTGGGGCTTAATAAATGGCGGTCCCTCTTATATCGCCCTTTCCCAGATGATTTTAGTGGGGAGGATAGCCTCTGCATTGATGGGTGGAGCAACCGTCTTGATTGTCTACCAAATCGCAAAGAATCTTTATAACGAGGATGTCGCCAAGGCGAGCGCCTTCCTTTTAGCAATTGCTCCCCTTCATATGGTCCATTCCCATTATGCAGCGGTGGATGTCCCAACCACATTCTTCCTTACCCTTTCCTTTCTCTTCTCCGTCCTTCTCCTCAAGAGTGGGAAGGATATCTATTTCCTATGGGGAGGTTTGTTTACTGGGTTCGCTACAGCGACGAAATACAATGCCCTACTCATTTCCCTCCCTTTATTCTATCTCCTTTTCAAGAAGGGCTTTTCATACAAGAGGTTAGCACTTTTAGGCTTAGGCATAATCGCTGGATTTCTCATTGGCTGTCCCGGGAGCCTAATTAATTTTCCCAAGTTCAAGAATGATTTCCTTTACGAGCTTCATCATACGAGGCTTGGACACGGAGACCTCTTCGTCAACACCGGTCCGGGTTGGCTCTACAATTTACGAACTCTCTTCTTCACCCTTGGCATCCCCCTTTTCCTTGCCCTAATCCTCGGCTTACTCGTTGCCCTTGTTTCCCACTCCCATGGCGATTTGCTCATCTTCTCATTTTTTATACCCTATTTTTTACTCATCAGCTTCTCCAATGTCCGCTTCGCAAGATATCTCATCCCCCTCCTTCCTTTCATAATCATCTTTGCTTCCCGTCCCTTCTTTCCCGCAAAGAAGAACCTCTTTAGAGAAATAGCTATCTTCACTTTTATATTGATTTCAATCTATACTTCCCTGCTTTCCATCGCTTATCTCAGAAGCCTTATGGGCAAGGACCCAAGGGATTTGGCGGGAGATTGGCTGAGGAGGAATTTGAGAAGAGGAGATAAAGTAGGTTTGCTTCAGCTCCCTTGGTTTTACTCTCCTGCCTTTATCCCCTACAACGGTGGAAAGATGAGCGAGCGAGATTTCTATGAATGGGCTTTGAACTCTCCCTATAAGTTCAGCGTTATAGGTTGGGATAGAGCGAGACTTCTTGAGGAGAGACCGGATTATTTCGTCGTCTCAAATTTTGAGTTCATACATCCCCTTAGGTTGAGGCGTCCCCCTGCGGTTGAATTCTGGAGGGCATTAGAAGGGAAGTATAAATTGGAAAAAGTATTTAAAAGAGAGCTTTGCTTCTTGGGAATCTCCTTCCCCTTCATTCCCCAATTGATTCCCGAAGATGTCCTCTATACTTTCCCAGAAATAAGGATTTACAAAATAAGGAGATAGCATTATACTTTTGTTACAAATGGAGGTGAAAAAAATTGGGTAACAAATTGACGACAAGAAACGCTGAAGAATATTGTAACGAGTTAGAGTTAGTGGCTTATGGGTGTAATAGAAGAGTTTATAAAAAGTTGGAGGAAAAACTAAGCGAGTTAGGAATCCATTCTTTTACTTTTTGCGAATATTTCCCTGTTGAACCGGTCTCTCTTATAAGTGACTTTAAGGCAGGGGCGCGCGCGAAATTTCTATTCCCCTTTGCTCGAAGATATAATTTAAGGCCTGTGTTTCCAGCAATGGTTGAAATTGATGAATTTAATGGGAGCTGGTGGGAACGAATAACGGCGGAACTCCGCCTCAAAAAAAATATCGCCGATTTTTATAAACCTTTAGAAATTTATATGCCTTTAACTGCTAAGGGAAATTATAAACTTCCATTCGATACGCCCAAATTAATAGACACACTCCGTTCTATTATAAGGGAAAAGAAGAAAAAAATACATTCGCAGGAACCCCTAGAAGTAGCAAGTGCTGAAGAAATTTATCATTTTGATAAAAAAGATATAAAAAAATTTGCAAAATATTTAAAGTATAAATATGACAAAGCTGGCCTAGATACGAACCAAATTAAAAAAGAATGGTTAACAATGGATAGGGAATGGTGGTGGTATTTGCAAGGGGATGTAAAAAAAAGGAGGGCAATTTATTATTATATTCCAATTGCATCCAATATTTTTCTTTACGGTATTCTCCAGTTAACAGTGGCGATGGAAGAGTTTGAGATTCCAAGTGGACCCGAATCACAAACTGAAGAAAGCAAGAAAAATATAGCAAAAAAGAAAAGAAAAGAAATAGAAAAGGAAATAGTGCATTTGCTTTGGGAAATTTCAAAGGAGGAATATTTGCCATTACTCATTATCTTTCATAATTATATAAGAGAAAAAAGATTAAAGGACCAACTAAATAAACGCACTCAACTATGCATAAATCAACTTAAAGATATACTGGATGACATAACAAAAAATTGGTTACCAATCTTAGATGATGGAAACAAAAACGATTTACTTCCACTAGAAAAAGCCTTTTTTGACATGTGGGATTTTAGGAAGGAAACCTGTAATAGACATGCAACTAATATAGCAGGTATAAAAGAGGTTATTGAGAAAACACTAATTATGCCGGAATACCTTGTAGCTTCCCCTGGAATGATAAAGCAGTTAGAGACTGCTCTTTCTTTCCAGAGAACTTCTCAACCCGCCGCTGGGGCGGTCCCTTGTGTATTGATAGTCGGTGGCTCCGGCACAGGAAAGGAGAAAATGGCCAAGCTAGTAGCTACGTATGCTCCCCCTTTTAGAGACGCTTTGTTCGAAACATTCAATCTCGCGGAGGGTTTCTACGCCCACGAGCCGCATGCATCACAGCGTCTCATTGAACGCCTATATGAAGTTTTTAAAAAAGCTAAAAAAGAAGGGAAGAAATCCGTTGTATTAGTGTTTGACGAACTCAACAGTCTACCTACAGAAGTGCAAGGCACGCTACTTCGTTTCATAGAAAACAAAGAGCTGCCACCCTTACAAGACCAAAAGCTATTGACTTACAAAATACCATTATTAGAAGCAGTGCTACGGCGGACAACTTTACCCTATCGCCCGACCGATTACGAGAATATAAACAAGTGGTTGAGAGAAACAAACGTATTGATCCTTGGGCTTACAAATGAGGACCCTGAAAAATTAACGAAGGTTGAATATATTTATGATGTCCTTCGTTCCGGCGGGGGTCTATTTGCTGGTTTCCTTGGCGATTTTATATATGAACAGCTTAGAAAGTTAAGGAGAATGAGAGAGGATTTATATTTCAGGATGATTAGAAATGGCAAGATTGTTATACCTGAGCTGAAAAAGCGTAGGGAAGACCTTCCCATCCTTTTTTATTCATTTCTTAAAAGAGAATTAGGAGAGAATGCAACGCTCGTTATTGAATATGAGGCTTTTGACGAGCTGATGGACGAAAGAATAGAATGGCGAGGAAATATAAGAGAATTACAAGCAATCTGTAAAACAGTGGCTCAACTGCTTACAAAGCGTGAGGAGCTAAAAGATGGCGGATATATTGTTAGCAGGTTTAAAATAAGAAAGGCATTAAGAAAACACAATTTGTTGGAAGATTGAAATCAGCGGGATCTCGTGAGGAGAAATGCCGAGAAAGTTCAAGGAGAGGATAAAGAAATTAGGACTTCCGCCGGGAAGTTCCGTTTACCTTGGAGAGAAAAAAGGAGAAGCAAAAATCGGGATAACCACCTATGATAAGGAAAATTTTAAAGAGGAAACTTTAAAGGAGTTTCCAGATTGCTCATCCCTAAAAGAGCTTAATGGAAATGCTTGGCTTGAGATAATCGGCATCCACGAAGTAGAAACAGTTGAGAAGATAGGCAAGTGCTTTGGGCTTCATCCCCTCGTCATTGAAGACATCCTCGAAACAGACCAACGCCCCAAAATTGAGGAATTTGAAGATTATCTTTTCACGACTTTTAAAGTCTTCCACATCGCTAAAAAAGGAGATGATTTGGAGCCAGAGCAGATAAGCTTGATTCTCCTCCCCAACTCCCTCTATTTCTTTATCTTGGATAAATTGGGAGAAGGTTTGGAAAACCTTGAAGAGAAAGCCATAACTTCTCCCGTCCCTCAAACCATCCAATCCATAGACCATATATTCAACCTTAGGGAGACGCCTGAGACAATGAGGGAGATTTTAGCCAGCATATTGGACATCTACCTCTCAAGCGTGGGCATTCGCCTCAACGAAGTTATGAAAGTCCACACCATTATAGGCACGATATTTATGCCCCTCACTTTCATCGTCGGTATCTATGGAATGAATCTCAAAAATATGCCCGAGGTGAACTGGCCTTGGACATATCCAATTGTGTGGGCAGTGATTATTATCACGGCGGGCTCTATGTATTATTATTATTTCAAACGCAAAGGCTGGCTTTAAAGGAAAATTGAAGGGAACTTTTAAATACATCTGTCTCTTATCATTCGCCATAATCCTTCTTTTCCCTAATAGGTGGTTCTTTTCATTTATCAGGCAAATCCACTTTCCTCCTTTTATGACAAACCTGATAACCAGTTTGATGGTTGCCCTAATCCTCTCAATCCTTTTATTTGCGGTCAAGCTTTTCAATATAAGCGAGACGAGAAATATTCTGCTTTTCGCCCTTTCCTCCTGGCTTATCATCTCCCTTCTACCTCCTTTGGTCTTCAGGCTCTTCGTATTGATTTCTCCCAGTGGAAGCGCCATACCTCCCAACCTCATCAGCTATGCAATCCTTTTCCAACCTTATTTGGCTTATTTTTTAAGCGGATTTTTGGGAAGTTTGATTTTAATTTATGCTAAACTCTCAAAAAGATGGATTTACAGCGGGCTCTTGGGTTTTCTCTCTTTCCTTTACTTCTCCCTCTCCGACTATATCCATATTTACGAAAATAAACCAGATTTAATGAGTTTGATAATTATCTTTCTATTTTCTCTCGCTACGGGTCTGGGCGGGATTTTGGGAGGATTACTCGGAGACAAGTTCGCAAGGAAGCGCCACCAATGGATTTTATAGTCAAGCGATGTGGGAAGTTTCCTGATGAGTCTCAAATGTTACGGAATTATACAATGAATTGACTTTCAAGTGGAAGCCATTATAATTAAAAAGAAAATGAACGCACAATTCTTCGGCTATGTAGCCTTTTTCACCTTCGTAGGAATAGTATTCGCCGTTGCCGCTATAATAACCTCCTGGCTTCTTCGCCCTTGGAGGGCAAGAGGAGAGAAGCTCACAACTTATGAGTGCGGTGAGGAACCAATCGGCTCGGGTTGGCATAGATACAATGTCCGCTACTATACCTTCGCCCTTCTCTTTCTCGTCTTTGATGTTGCCGGAGTCTTTCTTCTTCTCTTCGCCCTCATTTTCAAGAAATTCATCCAAGCGGGAGGAGGCTCTTTCCTTTATGGTGAGATGCTCATCTTCCTCTTTATCCTCCTCCTTGCCTGGATTTACGCTTGGAGAAAGGGGCATCTGGAATGGGTTTGATAGAGAAAATCCCTCTACCTCGTATAATCAGAGTGCCCGTCAACGACTTATTCACTTGGGCGAGACGAAACAGCCTTTGGCCTTTAACCTACGGTCTCGCCTGTTGTGCAATAGAGATGATGGCTACGGGTGCTTCCCGCTTTGACTTGGACCGCTTCGGCGCTTCTGTCTTCCGAGCAACTCCAAGACAGGCTGATGTTATGATTGTCGCTGGTACTGTGACCAAGAAGATGGCGAGGAGGTTGCGAAGGCTCTGGGAGGAAATGCCGGACCCCAAATGGGTAATCGCTATGGGAGCCTGCGCCATCTCGGGCGGCGGCTTCTATGATTCCTATTATGTCGTGCAGGGAGTTGACAAGATAGTCCCCGTGGATGTCTATATTCCTGGCTGTCCACCTCGCCCTGAAGCATTGATAAACGGCATCCTTGCCCTTCAAGAGAAAATAAGAAAAGAACCCGCTTTCATCTAAATTTTAGGAGGCGAATCAAAATTGGATAAGGAAACTTGGGAAGAGCTTAAAAAAGAGTTTCCAAAAGCGGAGATAAAGGAGGTAGATGGCAAGCCCACTATCATTGTTGATAAAGACGAAGTCGTTATGGTCTGCGATTTCCTGAAGAGACACGGCTATACCCTCCCCGCTTCCATCAGTGGAGTAGAGCTTCCCGATAGATTCGAGATAGTCTATCACCTCTTCTCAATCTCCAAGGCAACTTGGTGTGTTGTTGAGACATTCACTGAAAAAGATGAACCGATAGTTCCCTCCGTCTATGAGGTCTTCAAGGCTGCGGATTGGCAGGAAAGGGAGATTTTCGATATGTTCGGAATCATCTTTGAGGGTCATCCCGACCTTCGCAGAATCCTCTTAGAAGAGGGAGAGGACGACTTCTTCCCCCTCCGTAAGGACTTCCACGAGGATGGCCCTCCGAACTGAGGAAATAATAGTAAATGTAGGACCCCAGCACCCATCCACTCATGGGGTCCTGAGGATGCTCGTAACCCTCTCCGGCGAGACAATTGTTAAAGTCGACCCCATAATTGGCTATCTTCATCGCGGAATGGAGAAGATAGCGGAGAAGAGAACATATACCCAATATCTTCCCTTCACGGACAGATGGGATTACCTCTCCCCGATGTTCAATAATATGGTCTATTCCCTCGCCGTTGAGAAGCTTATGCAGATAGAGGTGCCTACGCGAGCTCAATATCTCCGGGTAATCGCTATGGAGCTAAACAGGATAGCTAGCCATCTCGTTTGGTTCGCCACTTTCACTTTGGACCTCAGCGCCGTCACGATGTCTGCTTATATGTACGGCTTTAGGGAAAGGGAGGAGATTCTGGATTTATTGGAAAGGCTCAGCGGCGGGAGGATGTTGTATTCCTATATTTGTCCTGGCGGCGTCAGGGGAGATGCTGATGACGAATTCCTTCGCAAGTTGGATAAATTTCTTGACACTTTCCCAAAGAAAGTGGATGAATATGAGACATTTATCACCCAGAACAAGGTATTCCAATTGAGGACGAAGGATGTAGGGATTCTTCCCCTGGAGACGGCGATTAACTATGGAGTGACTGGACCTTGTCTGAGGGCTTCGGGCTTAGCATTTGACATAAGGAAGGCTCAACCTTACTGCGTTTACGACCAGTTCGTTTTTGATGTTCCCGTAGGGGATAGGGGAGATTGTTTTGACCGATATTGGGTGAGGATACAAGAGATGAGGGAAGCGGTGAAGATTACCCGCCAAGCGATGGAAAGCCTTCCGAAGGGGGATATCCTGAAGAAGCTCCCTCCCCAATATAAGGTTCCCGAGGGAGAGACATTCGTTTGGATTGAATCGCCAAGAGGTGCTTTGGGGGTTTACCTCGTCAGCGATGGAGGGACGAAGCCGTATAGATTAAAGATTCGCGCTCCCTCCTTCAGCAACTTATCAGTGATAAACGAGATAGCGAAAGGGATGAAAGTTCAGGACCTGATAGCGATATTGGGAAGCCTTGACATCCTCCTCGGCGAGATAGACAGATAAGGGTTTAAGGACGAATTATAGAGGTTTGAAATCGTCTGCCCTTTTTAATTTTGAGAAAATATTGAGAGCTTTAGCCAAACTTGAATCTCTAAAAGTTCCAAATAGTAGATATGGGTAGGGGTAGAAGAAGCAAAAGAAGCTTTCGGTGTTCCAAGAAGCAAGGAAGGAAGATTCTCCTTTAGATTTTATAGTCAAGCGATAGGGAATTCTTCTGGGGGTTTCAAAGTCATAAAATCTTTCAAATTTTGCAAAAAGGGGAAGACTCGCTATAATTTTTAAATGGGTTGGGGAGTAGTGTAACGGCAGCACACGGGACTTTGGATCCCTTAGTGGAGGTTCGAGTCCTCCCTCCCCAGCCAGTTTTATTTAAAGCCTATCTCAATTGTTGGGTCGTCCATCTCCGAAAGAGCCAGCCTTTCTCTACCAAAGGGAGTTTGGCGAAACTTCGGACTTCCTCCTGAGTCTTTCAAATCTTTACCTACACAGTAAATTATCCCTTTTATAGGCTTTCAGGGCGAAAACGCAAGTGAGCGCTGATGCGCTGAAAGCTCTATTGCATTCCCGCTCAAAGGTAGCAAGAAAGCTTTCATAAGGTATAAAGAGATTTTCCACTAATATCTTCCCGAAAGAATTCTCTTTGAATAACGCTCTCGGTGAATCTTCTTCAAAAGGAGTGAAGTATTTTAAAATTCGGCTCTCCTTTTCTTGTGGAGGTGAGGTAAGCTTTGCCTCCTTATATAGCTTGCCTATACTCAAAATAGCCTCTTTATAAGAAGTGAAAAGTCCCCTATTCGTCCTATTCGGCTTGAGGAGAAAACGAAAATAGGGACAAAAATATGGAAGTATCAGAGCCACATTCTCAATTTCAGCCATGAACTCGCGCCACTTCTTTTTGCTCCAATTGTGCGGGTTGGGAAGTGTAAAATCGTTAAGGGTGTTTATAAGCGACATATAATCCATTTTTATGCTTCTCTTCAAGGAATCGCTTTCAACATTTGCATGATGGGTCAACAATCTATGAGCAAATATTGATAATTATGATGGGGCGAGATGGCTTTTCGGTAGTAAATCTCGCATGGCGCGATAGCTCATTTCGCATAGTGCATTCCCAACGAGATATCCCATTATTCCCGCTGTGCGGGGCTCTATATGAGCTTTTTCCCTATACCGGCGGTATCAAGCAACCAATGGAAAGCTTCTTCCTCATTGCCAGAATAGAAAGGGAAGTTGGCTTTCGCTATGCAGAATCTCGCAATCTCTCTCAACGAGGACAGCTCCGGGTTTAATGTGGAGAAATCAACATTTCTTCCCATTCTCTTTGGGACTGCTGCTCTTGAGGTGTTAATATTCTCCTCTTATTTCCAGGTGGGGGAGATGGTAGGTTGTAGATTTTCTCATAGCCTTCGGGAAGGAAACTTAGTGATTCTTGCCAAGGACTAAACATCTTGGTTGTTGGGAACATAAGGTCGTATATAGCGTTATCGCTTTTAGGTATTTCTACCTTACTCAAAATAAGCTCTCTATCGTCAATCGGGGGTATATCCCTTCCCCAGAAAATATTCAAAAGGGAGAAGATTAAAAGAAAGCTCATCAACACAAGACCCAGGAGAGCGGGAATCGCATAAAAGATTTCCCATTTTATAGTGAGGGCTTTCTCTGGGAGTTCCTTGCTTCGTTTCAAGCTTTCATAAAGTAGGGAGAGATAAATGATGAGGAATGGGGAAAGGAACAATTGGAGAATAGCGAATGTTGAGATAGCTAAATGGACTTATAGGTAGATTTTGTCTATTTTAAAGAAGAAGAGTAAGGGAATTCCTATCCCGATTGCGAGCATGGGGAGGGTGATGGCGGAGAGGTTGAGGAGAGTTCGCCAGAATCTTCCCCTAACAAGGTATTTGCTCAGGAGGAGGGAATCTACAATCTCATAGCCTTCAAGGAGAGGGTAAGGAGAAAGGATGAACCAGCTGAAGGCGAGGATGAAGGGGATGAAACCGAGTATGAAACTGCCAAGGAGAATACAAATGAGGATGAAGACGAGAAGGAGGAAGCGAGGGAGTTTCTTGAAAGATATTTGGAGTGATTGTTTGAAGGGGAGGTTGAGGGAAAGGGAGTGACGAAGTGAGAGGAAGGACAAGGGGAAGAGGAGGAGAGATGTTAGATAAAAAATGAAGGAGAGAATTGAGAAGAGAGGGGAGTATCTGAGAATAGTTTCGTCCAAGAGGTAGAGGGAGGTTGTGGAGAAGAGGAAGAATAGGATGGGCAAGGATAAAAGGTGTAGCGATTTCTTGAAATTACTGCGATATATTTACCAGCTTTCCCGATAGAGTTGGAAAACGCCGAATGGTTTTAACATATTCCCTATTTTACCTCCAATTATTTGACTATTTTGAAAGTTTTAAAGTTTCGCATAGAGAATATTATTTTGGTCCTTTGGAGCTCGCTGAGGTTTGGCGGGCATTTTAATAGGAAAAGAATTTTGACTAATTCAAGCTCTTCATTTAAAATGATAATATCTTGATGAGAGATAGTCGTTTGTTGTCTTTTTTTGATGAAAAATAGGAAAGAAGGTGAGGACGAATGGATAAAGTGGCGGTTATTTTGACCGCTGGAAAGAGCACCAGGATGAAGTCCGATATTCCCAAGGCGCTTCATCCCCTTTTAGGAAAACCCTTAATTTCACATATTATTGATAATTGTAAATCTGCGGGATTTGAAAGGATAATCCTCGTCGTTGGACATAAGGCGGATTTGATAAGAAAACAACTGGGAGATGAATTTGAGTATGTGGACCAAGGTGAGCCGAAAGGAACCGCTCATGCCTTGTTAGCGACGAAGGAAATCCTCAAAAATTTTAATGGGGTAATCCTCACGATATATGGGGATGTCTGCCTCGTTCCACCCGAGATAATCAAGGATATGTTGAACAAGCATTTAGAAACGAAAGCCAAATGCACTCTTCTTTCCGCTGACCTTCCCGGGACAATTTACGGGAAAATCATCAGGGATAAAGAGGGGAAAGTTAAAGAGATAATTGAGCCAAGGGGGTTGAAGCTTCCTCCAGAATTGGAGAGCATCTGCGAGATAAACGCCGGCGTCTATCTTTTTGAGGCTCCCCTGATATTTGAATATCTTGAAAAAATCAGCAACGATAATCCCCAAAAGGAATACTATCTAACCGATGTGGTGGGTCTTCTTTACAGCGATGGACACAATACCCAAGCAATAAAACTACCGGAAAGCTGGATGGCTAAGGGGATAAACGATAGAAAGGATTTAGTTGAGGTAGCGAGAATTATGAGAGAAAAGGTGATTGAGAGGTTATTGAGAGAAGGCGTGACGATTGAGGACCCTCAAAACACATACATAGAGGCTACAGCAGAGATAGAGAGGGATGTGACCATACATCCCTTCACATTCATCAAGGGAAAAACAAGAGTTGCTAAAGGATGTGAGATTGGACCATTTTCCCATATAGAGGATTGCGAGATAGGGGAGGGGACGAAGGTGGTCGCTTCATTTCTTCAGGAGGCAAAGGTCGGGAGGAATTGTTGCATAGGTCCATTTGCTCGCTTGAGACCGGGAACCGTTTTGGAAGACGAAGTTGCCATAGGGAATTTCGTTGAGGTGAAGAACAGTAGAATAGAAAAGGGAGTGAAGGCAATGCACCTTTCCTATTTGGGCGATGCATTCGTAGGAGAGGGAACCAATATAGGGGCGGGGACTATAACTTGTAATTTTGATGGAGAAAAGAAGAATCCTACCTATATAGGTAAGCACGTTTTTGTGGGTTCCGACTCAATCCTTATTGCTCCTGTGGAGATAGGTGATTATGCATATATAGCTGCGGGTTCCGTTATAAATAGAGATGTGCCTCCTTATGCCCTCGGGATAGGTAGGTCAAGGCAGGAAAACAAGGAAGATTGGGCTAAAAAAAGAATGGAGAAAAAGAGGAAGGAGCAGTTATAATTCTTTTATAGAAAGGAGGAATAAGAGATGAAGGACCTTCGTTTATTCACAGGAAACGCTAATCCTAAGCTGGCATACGATGTGGCACAGGAGTTGGGGATAGAGTTGGGGAGGGGCGAGGTTGGCAGATTCTCGGATGGGGAGATAAGGATAAAGATAGATGAATCGGTGCGTGGGATGGACGTTTTCATAATCCAGCCGACTTGCCATCCAGTAAATGAAAACCTAATGGAACTTTTGCTTCTTTTAGATGCTTTCAAGAGGGCGTCTGCGAGGCGGATAACGGCGGTTGTTCCTTATTACGGTTATGGTAGGCAGGAGAAGAAGGTGAGACCTCGTGAGCCGATAAGCGCTAAATTGGTTGCGGATTTGATAAGCGTTGCGGGAGCAGATAGAGTTCTCACAGTTGACCTCCACGCCGACCAAATTCAGGGCTTCTTCAATTGTCCAGTTGACCAATTAACCGCCGTTCCCATTCTCGCCGACTATTTCAACTCCTTGGGTCTTTCAAATGGGGAGGTAGTTGTGGTCTCTCCCGATGTGGGAGGAGTTGCAAGAGCGAGGCACTTCGCTGAGCTATTAGGAGCTCCCCTCGCTATAATCGCTAAAAGGCGTCCCGAGCCGAATAGAGCGGAGGCAATGGAGATAATCGGTGATGTTGAGGGAAAGACGGTGATAATGGTAGATGACATAGTTGATACAGGTGGGTCCTTACTTAAAGGCGCGGAGGCTCTGTTGGAAAGAGGCGCAAAGAAGATATTCGCCTGTTGCACCCATCCGGTCCTCTCCGGTGAGGCGGTCAAGAAGATAGAAGACGGACCGATAGAGGAGCTCGTGGTCACGGATACAATCCCTTTGGGCGAAAAGAACAGCCAAAAGATAAAGGTTCTATCCGTTGCTCCCTTGCTTGCGGAAGCAATAGCAAGGATTCACTATGAGAAATCGGTCAGCGTCCTCTTCCGAAGTGTGCCTCAGAGAAAGATTGAGTATTAAAATCGTTTTTGGTTTAGGCAACCCCGGGCGCTTGTATCAAAAGACACGCCATAATGTTGGCTTTATGGTGGTTTCTCGCTTGGCGAGAAAAATGGGGTTGAAATTTGAGAAGAAATACTGCTCAAGCAGGGTGGCTGAAGGGGAGGCAATCGTTCTTGCTAAACCGTATACTTATGTTAATTTGAGCGGGAAAGCGGCTAAGGCTCTTCTCCAAAGGTTTTCCTTATCGCCTCAGGATATGCTAGTCATCTGTGATGATGTCGCCTTGCCCTTGGGGAGGATAAGGATAAGGAGAAAAGGGTCTGATGGAGGGCATAATGGATTGCGCTCAATTATAAAGGAGCTGGGAACGGAAGATTTCCCACGCTTAAGGGTTGGGATAGGAAGGGAAGGGATAAAGGATTTAGTGGAATATGTGTTGGGGGAATTTGAGAAGGAGGAGATGAAGATTTTGGAGAAGGTTTTGGATGTAGCGGTGGATGCGGTTGAGTGTATTTTAAAGGAAGGGATAGAGGAAGCGATGAATAAATACAATTCCTTTAACCTTCTTGCGGAAACGAGTTAGCGGTCATTGATGGGGCGAAGAGCCATGTTATTGCGGCCAAAAGGCGCTGGTGATTAACTACACGGAGATTAATTTTAGATTTTATAGTCAAGCAATATAGAAAATCTCCTAATGAGTCTCAAATGTTATGGAATTATAAAGAAAATTTGACATGAAATAGTTTTAAATCTATAATTTAAAATGGTTTCCGGGGTAGCTCAACGGCAGAGCGGCTGGCTGTTAACCAGCGGGCTGCAGGTTCGAGTCCTGCCCCCGGAGCCATATGTAACTCAGCGGGAAAGGGAATATGGGCTTTTTAAAGTTTTATTGTTGCTACCCAACACTTTTTCAATGAAATAGCTCAAAGGCGTTCCCCCGTTTAGCCGGACCCTCTTCAATTTATAAATATCTTCAATACAGTTTATCTTTCCGAATATGGTCGTCACCCCTCCGAGATAGCCCGCTTTTTTCACCAATTAAATTACCTGTTCGTTAAACTTCCCCTGTGGATAAGAAATGAAATATATGGGATGCCCTAATCTTTCCTCCAATTTCCTTTTGCTTTCGTAAATCTCCTTCCAATGTTGTGAAGGAGATAAATGGGTGAGATTTAGGTGGCTCATTGTGTGGGAACCAATCTCCCATCCCTGGGATTCCGAAAACTTTATATCCCACCAGTTGAGATGCCCCGGTTTTCCTATCTCATTAACGATAACGAAAATCGTTGCCTTGAAACCGAAGTGGGAAAGTATCAGGTAGGCTTCCGTGAGGACATCTTTATAACCATCATCAAAAGTTATTATGAACTTTTTCTCCCATTTTCTCTCAAAAAGCTCGCTTAATGATATGGTTCTATATCCTGCTTTATATAGCGCTTCCATCTGTTTATAGAAATCGTCGGGAGTAACCGTGAGCAGTCTTTCCAATCTCTTGGCTCCCGCTGGTGGAACCCTTATATGATGATACATCAAAATGGGAACCTTTTCCTCCAGCTTAGAGGGGAGGAAAGGCTTGTTTACAAGTGCAAGTAAAAGATGGGGAATAAAGGAAAGAAGGAACATCTTGATATATATTATTCCTTTTCCTTGCCTTTCAGTCAATTTTTTACAAAAATAATTATATTCGCTATGAAAGAATGGTTTATTCATCTTAACCCAATTGCTCAAGCAACGCTTATGGCATCTCTTAACTGGTTCTTCACCGCTATGGGAGCGAGTGTGGTTTTCGGTTTCAAGAACCTTAGCAGAAAGGCGTTAGATGTTATGCTTGGTTTCGCTTCAGGCGTGATGCTTTCCGCTACATTCTGGTCCCTTCTCCTTCCCTCTACCGAAATAGCCAGACAAAATCATCTCCCCGTTTGGCTACCGGGCTCAATTGGCTTATTGTTGGGTTGGATTTTTATGAGAGGCTTAGACATCCTAATTCCTCATCCTCATATAGGGGCTCCGGATGGGACGGCAGAGGGGTTAAGCACGAACTGGCACAAGACCTTGCTGTTGGTCCTGGCGGTTACACTACACAATTTGCCGGAGGGAATAATCGTTGGGGTTAGCTTTTCCGCTTCTTCCTTAAATCCTCAAATCGCGCCCCTTTCCGCTTCCCTTGCTCTCTCGCTGGGAGTGGGCATACAAGATTTTCCCGAGGGATTAGCGGTTGCTGTTCCGCTAAGGCGGGAGGGTTTGAGTAGGTGGAAAAGTTTCTTCTATGGGCAGTTATCGGGAGTTGTTGAGCCTATAGGTGCTCTCTTTACCGCTTTCGGGACCACACTCGCTAAAGCTGCTCTCCCCTTTGCTATGGGGTTCTCCGCTGGAGCGATGCTAACGGTTATACTTGAGGACCTCGTTCCCGAATTTCACTCCGAGGCTAACGCCCATCTCGCTATGCTCGGCTTGATGATTGGTTTCATCTTGATGATTATGGATTTAGCAATTTAGGAAAGGAGGAATGAGATGTCCAGGGGAAGAAGGACGATTCCTAAAACAATGAGCACTCAACATCCCGACAATGCGAGGATGCCGGATTTCGCGGCCGGCGAGGTTTTCACGGGAGAGGAGGAAATCTTTGAGGCATATTTCGCATATAGCGAGCTTGACTGTAGAGAACAGATGTGGGATTGGGAGGGTAAAGAGGTAGACCCTTTGGTCATAGAGAAACTCCTTATGAGGTATCAGGACTTCTTTAAAGTTAATCCTATTGGTGAGAGATTTTTCCTCACGCCTCGTGTCCCCAATCCAAGCGTTGAGCCCGTTGATGGAGCAAGACTGCCCCAAATTCTCCATAATATAATCTACTCCTCCCTCATCGCGAAAATATTCTATGAAAGAGAAATCGTTCCCGTTTTTGAGATAATTCTCCCGATGACAACATCGGTGAAACAGTTAAATCGTCTTGAAGCTTATTATAGGAATTTCGTCTCTGGTCAGGCTCTTATGAGAGCTTTTCCAGAAGACGATATGCTCATCAAAGAATGGCTGGGGGATTTTAAGCCTGAGAGGATAGGCATCATACCCCTATTTGAGGATAAGGATTCCCTCCTCAATTGCGATAAGATAGTGGAGGCTTTTATGGAGGGAAAGAAATTGGAATATATGAGGGTGTTCCTCGGGCGCTCCGACCCTGCTCTGAACTACAGCAATCTCTCAAGCGTTTTATTCCTCAATGTCGCTCTTCAGAGATTGTATCGTTTGGAGAAAAGGTCAGAGGTGCCCATCTATCCAATTCTCGGCGTAGGTTCTGCTCCCTTTAGGGGCAACTTCAAACCCACCAATGTAGATAGTATGCTAAAAGGATATGCTTCCTGCCATACCTTTACCTTACAATCCTCCTTTAAATATGACTGGCCGAAGAACATGGTGAGAAAAGCCGTTAAGAAGATAAATTCAGCGAAAAGGGGGGAGCCTATGAAGGTGGATGAAAAGAGAAGCATAGAGTTGGGAGAAAAGTCCGCAAAAGCTTATCAGGAGCAGATTCCCGAGCTCGTCCCCTTGATAGAGGAGATATCGCCGTTCGTCCCCAGGAGGAGGTTGAGAAAGCTCCATTTCGGATTATTTGGCTATGCGCGGGGAATTGGAAACATAAAGCTCCCCAGGGCAATTGGCTTTTGTGCTAGCCTCTATTCCATCGGCTTGCCTCCTGAGATATTGGGGCTCCATTGTTTGGATAAGGATGATTTAGCGGTTATTAAGGATAACTATCCTTGGGAGAACTTCCATGAAGATATGATAGACGCTCTCGCTTTCTATAATCCACTTGTTTTAACTATCCTGCCCCTCAAAATTAAAGAGAATGTGGAAAAAGCGTTGAGGTTTTTTGATTTCCAAATAAACGAGGAGCATAGGGATATAACCACGAGGATAATATCCATCCTAAAAAATGGGAAGAGAAACGAGGAACTCTCTGAACTCATCGTTCAAGCTGCTCGCATCAGGCGATTTTTGGGGTAACAAGATTCTGTTTTTATCGCGGGAAAGTAGATTGACTGAAAATCTAATGTTGAAAAATTCCCCGATTTGCCTTTTCCTATCTTTTTGATAAAAATTATCAGAAAGAAATTTGAGGAGTTATATAAATGCAAATTGCGAAGCAGGAGAACATAATAATCAAGAATTTCTCTCCCGCTTGGCTTGCAATTCTTACTCGGAGTTTCTCCCTTTTTTAGGACTTTGGGTCTCTTCCTTTTCTATTTCAACATCGCTCGGGCTTTTATCTTGCTTATCCCTTGGGTTTTGAGGTGGGTGTTTTATCCAAATCAAGCCGTCGCTGACCTTAATCATCACATCACGACGCAATTCTATCCCACAATTGGCGTTGGTTTTATGCTGATTGGTATGGGTATGCTTGTATATTTACAAAATGTCATCGCGGGATTTGTTTTCTGGTTTGCCGGGACCTTGCTGACCATTTTCTTCGCCATTTTAATTCCTTTAATAGTTTTCGAGGGGAAACATGTACAGCTCGACCACATAAATCCCGCCTGGTTCATTCCACCTGTTGCCCTCATAGTCATTCCCGCGGGTGGCTCTTTGTTTCTATCGTATTTCAATGGATTGAGATGGGAATTGCTAATCGTGTTGAATTATTTTTCTTGGGGAGCGGGATTCTTCCTCTGGCTATCTCTTCTTGCTATTACCTTTTATCGCTTCATACTCCACCATTTAGGTGCTTATGTTTTGGCCTCAAATACCTTAGCGAAATTTTTCAATCTATACCTTGTTGATTATATCGGCTATGCGTTGTTTTGGTTATTGGTTATCTTCTGGAGCCTAACTTTTTTGAACTCCTTTAAAGGAATTTATACGCTCAAGCTATTTAAATGACCGATATTACGAGCTTTATTTAGAGGAATAAGCTAATGGAAGTCATTTTTTGTAAGCTTTTTCTATCTCCTGTTTTAAGGCGGATTCTATGTCCACTTTCGTGTAGCCACCTTTAGCGCCAGCTGGCTTTTTGGGCATCAATGGTCCGTGTAGCTCTATCGTTTGGTCTCCAATTTGAAATTTCTGTTTCCCATTGATCACCACGCCAAGGCATGTGGCGGCGCCAGCGGGTGGAGTGCCTGTGAATTTGATGTAAACTTTATCGGGATATTTTCTCGCCAGCTCTTCCGCTATTTGTATTAGCTCTCTATTGTGGCAGGCAAAAGGCGGTGCTACAACCTCCATAACGACTTTTGCCTGGGGATTCCCCAACGGCTTTGGCATCATCTCTGAAGGAATGCTTCCTTTCATCATCATTTCCATAGCTCTTTCTCTTTTTACTTCATAAAAGACTAAGTATCCCCAGCGCCACCATACTATCCCTGCAACAATCAATAGGCAAACCAAAATAAGCAACAATAACCGCAATCTCATGTTTCATCGCCTCCTTATTCAAAGTATAAAATAAATGAAAATTTTTATCAATAACAGTTCTTTCCTTAGCGTGGGGATTGCTTGACCTTTCGCCCTTTATAAGTCAAAATTTAAGGAAAATGGCTTGTGCTCATAAGACAAAAAAGAACAAAGAAAGCAGGGAGTGGATGATTGCGTTTCCCTTCCTTCTCTTCCTCTCCCTTTTCATTTTTCTGCTCTATCTTTTTGCTCGTAATGTGCTTTTCGTTTTCAACAATTTGCAAGGAATGGTATCAAATATAGCGACTGAATCATGGGGACAGGATATCCGAATAGGAAAGGTAAAGATAGAGCCCTTTAAAGGGAGAATCATCTTGAGCGATATATCAGTGAAGGGAACGATGCCAAATCTCCCTCCTCTCGCGAAGATGGATAAAATGACTATATCCATCAAGCCTTTTTCTTTATTTAAGGAAAAGGATTTGTCGCGCAGCATAAAGGATGTGAGAATAAACAACCTGGTTTTCGTTCTTTTTTGCGATGAAAAAGGGAGATGGAACATACGTCCCCCAAAACCGACAAAGCCAACGAAAGGAATTCCCCCTTCCTTTCCCATTTATATTCAAAATCTCCAGGGAAAATTGACCGACCTCTCCTTCAGTAAAAGGGAATGGATGTTGAAGGGGAAAGGAAATATATACCTTTTGAGGGGGGAAACTAAAGTAAAGTTTGAGGGAACGTTAAACAAAGCCCCATTTGTCGTCGTGGGAAGAAATTCCCCTCAGGGCTTTGAAGCAAGACTTTCCCTTAAATCCCTTGCCTTCTCCCTGCCCTATGGGAAAGGGGTTCTGAGCGCTAACCTTTTCTTTAATAGAAGCGGGAAAAATCTTCGCTGGGAGACACAAGCAAGCTTGAAAAACGCTTCCCTAAAGTACAAAAAATTGCCATTTAAGGTCTTTAATTGCTCCTTGAACTTCGTGGGGAATCAAGATGTCTGCGGGATAAGGGATTTGAAAGTGCAAACCGATAACGGGCTGAAATTTGGGATGGAAAAGGCGGTGTTTTCCCTTAAGAAACCCAATCTATTTGAAATCAAGGGAAATATAGAGGGAAGGGCTAAAGCTCTTTCAGATTTACTAAAAAGCGCTTTTAAAGTGAAGGGGCTTGCAAAGATGGGCGACTTTCCCCTAAAAGGGGAAATATACGCCTCCGGCAATTTATCAAATCCGTTAATTGAGGCAAATATCCGCTTTTCTCGCATAATGTTTAGGGGCTTGTCTATTAGCGAGAATAAATTAAGCCTTTTATATTTTAAAGATAAATTGGAGGTCGTGAAAGGAGAAAGCAAGGTAGGGGATGGGGAGGCAAGCTATAGAGGTCTCATTGACTTGAAGAGTTCCGACTATATGCTTGAGGGGAAAATAGAGAACTTTTCCATTACCAAATTGCCAGGAAATTTAAAAAGCGAGTTGATTAGAAAGCTAAAATTGGAGGATTTCCCCAAAGGCGAAATAAAAAGCCTGGCTTTATATGGAAAAGGTAACCTCAAAAAGAAACCGAGCATAGAGGGATATGCTGAGATATCAATGTTTAAGTATGTTAAAGTTTTTGAAGAAAATTTATACATCAATTTTTCATATAAAGAGGGAATTATTGATTTAAGAAGAGTCGCTGTAGAGGACGCTAAGGGGAGATTCGCTTTTAAGGGGCAGGTAGATGTTGATAAGGAGGAGATAAACGGCGAATTTGAAGGGATGGATATTAAAATAGGAGAAATTTCTCACCTATTAAAAGCAGGTGACTTTAAAGGGGTTGCGTATCTAAGGGGATATATAAAAGGTCCAGTGTCCGATCCCGCTTTTGGAGGTGCTGTTGAAGCATTCAATATTGGGATGAGGCAATATGAGGGCGATTATCTTCTCATTGAGTTTGAGGGAAACTGGGAAAAGCTCCGATTCCCTCGTTTGTTTTTCCTTAAAGGGTTAGGTGAAGGTAGGGCAGAGGGGGAAATAAATCTCAAGGAAAGGATTGTCAATTTAAAGGGGAGAGCGGAGAAAATCGCCCTAAGCCAATTGGTCAACGAAAGGGCATTTAAGGGGGGGGTGGGGGAGGTTGATTTCGTAATCAAAGGTCCACTAACTTCTCCCCAAATTGTCCTTGATTTCAAGGCAAGGGATTTCTTGGTTGAGAATACTTATGCAAAATATGCCCAAGGCGAAATTAGCTGGAGTGAAGGCGAAGCTACCATAAAGAATGGCAAACTCGTTATGAAAGAAGGGGAGATAGATTTGGAGGGAAGATTAGTGGGTAGGGAAATTCTCTTATCTCTTGAGGGCAAACATTTGTCCTTCTCGGATTTGCCTCTTAGCAATGAGATTAAGGGGTTTTTCAACTTTCAAGGGAAATTGGCGGGAACTTTAATGAATCCTTATTTTGAGGGAGAAGTGAAGGCAGAGCCTGTATATGAAAATAATGAAGTTGGAAAGTTAGAGACATCTTTATTTGTTAGCAAGGAAAGGTTAGAGGTAAGGGATTTGACTTATGAGGTTGAAGGAGGAAAGGTATCCGCTTCTCTCCTTTATCTATTCAGAAACAAAACGCTGAGCGGATATATAGAGGGGAAAAACATTCCTGTCTCCTTGGCTGAAAGGCTGACAAGAGTTGAGAGAATCCCTTCCTTCCAAGGAAGGCTATCAACAAATGTGAGGATAAGTGGGACTGTTGATAAACCAAACATAACCGGAGTCTTTCGTTGTGAGGATATAGGGAATCGTTATTTCTCCCTATCAACCCTTGAGGGAGATTATTCCTTTGAGAAGAATCTTTTAATAGTAGAGAACTTGAGAGGGGTAGAAAAGGAGATGAGCGTGAATGGCAAGGGAAGGGTGGATTTGGAGAGGATGGATTTCTCGTTGGAAATTGAGACAAGCAAGATGCCTCTCTCTACCCTTTCTTTTCTCCTTCCTTCAATCACCCCAACTGGGGAGGCAAATTTAAAGATAGAAGGAGAGGGGAGTCTCCAAGCTCCCTTATTTAGAGCAAGTTTCAGCTCTCCAAAGATAGAGTTAAACGGTGAGCTGTTAAATAATTTATTCTTGGAAGCGGAGCTTGGGCAAGGAAGCCTCGGAATAAAAGGCTTTTCCTTTTTTGTGGACGGAAAAGAGGTGAAGGGGGAGGCGCAGATACCTTGGGATATGAAGGAAGGAATCAGGCGTGATTCGCCTTTAAAGGCATCACTCCGTTGGGAGAAGCAGAAGATTTCCTTTTTGAGAAGAATCTTACCCTATTTTAAGGAAATTGATGGAGAAACAACCGGGGAAATTCATCTTGAGGGTACATTTAATAACCCAAAAGCTTTGGGATTTGTGAATTTAGAAGACGGATATATGAAACCAAAAGGGTTTGAAGAAGGTCTAAAAAATGTGAATGCACGTATGAACCTACAAGGAAATAAAGCTGTTTTTGAAAGAGCCAGCTTCCAACTTGGAAGAGGGGAGGGAGAGGTTAAAGGCGGTATCTCAATAGGCAAAGGAGGTTTCCAGTTAGAGGCATCGGCGGATTTAAGAAATTTGACATTCAAGGAGAACAATATCTCGGGATATGGGGAAAGATTTGAGGGAAGCTTAAACGGAGTTGTTAGCGTAATAGGAAGCATAAGGAGTCCGCTTATCTTGGGGCAACTCGTTCTAACGAATTCAAAAATTGATGTCTCTTCTTATACCACTCCAAAAGGGCAAGCGGGAGGAGGAAGACAGATATTCAATCCTTCCTTCTTGATGGATGTATCTGTTGGGAGCAACTGTTGGTTTATCTTCTCCGGTTCTCGTGTTCTCGCGGAGGGAAGGTTGGAGCTCGCGGGAACATTGAAAACTCCAATTGTGCAAGGACATTTCTCCTCCCGAAGCGGGTTGGTTGCTCTATCAAACTATGTGTTTAGATTGAAAGAAGGAGCGGCTGATTTATTCTATGGGTTTGATACCCTAAGGTTGAATGTTCTTGCTCGTGCGGAGACAATGGTCAGTGGATATAAAATAACCGCAAACATATCCGGTCCCTATGAGGATTTAAAGATTAGTTTCACTAGCTCCCCTCCATTGCCTCAAAGAGCCATACTTGCGATGTTCGTGCCTACCGAATTCGCAAGTGACCCGGAGAAATTCATAAAAAAGGAGTTAACCAGTGCCTTTGCCATAGGGATTGAGAGCAAGTTGCTTGCTCCTTTTGAATTCAGCTTAGCTGAAGCTATGGGCTTAGAGGAACTCTCTTTTGAATATAGCTTTGAAGGAGTTCCAGTTTTAAGGCTGAGGCAGGAGATTTTCCCCGACACCTACATCTCCTATTCGCGCTGGCTTGCGACTCCTAAGGGACGCTATATTTTAAGCTTTGAAAGAAGGTTGAAGGGAGATGTATTTCTAACCTTCACCACCGATGAGTTAAAAAGGAAAATTTGGGGCGTGGAAGGGAGCTTGAGATTCTAACTATGGAGTTCAAAAAACTAAGCAAAGAAGAATTAGATAAACTATTTGAGGAAATATTGGATAAATATGAGAGAAAAATCTTCAACATGATATATAGAATGATAGGAAACTACGACGATGCGGTTGACCTTACTCAGGAGACCTTCCTCAGGGTCTATAAGAGCCTGAGAAGTTTTAGAGGTGAGGCAAACATTTATACTTGGATTTATCAAATAGCTTTAAACCTCTGCAGGACGAAGATGGCGCAGGACAGAAAGATGAAGGTCACATCTTTAGACGAGGTGATTGAAACAGAGGAGGGAGAAGTAGAGAGGGAAATTCCCGATGAGTCCATGACCCCGGAGCAAGTTTATGAGGCGAAGAGCATTCAGGAAGCGGTTCAAAAAGCTATTGAGAAGCTTCCGGTTCCTTATAGGGAGGTCATTGTCCTTCACGACTTGCAGGGTTTTTCCTATCAGGAAATAGCGAATATGTTGGGGACAAGCGAGGAGGCTGTGAGAGTGAGATTGCACAGAGCAAGAAAAAGGTTGAAAGAATTGTTGGAACCGTTTATAAAAGAATAAGGAGGTTAAAAATGCGAGCTAGGATAGGAGTAATACTGGTCTTGTTCTTAAGTTCCTTTGCCTTGGGGGCAAAGGTAGCGGAAATCCGTATAGTGGGCAACGAGCACATTTCAAAGGAAGCGATTATGGGCGTTATCTCCACTAAGGTCGGAGAGGAATTAGACGAGCAGAAATTAGCTAACGACGAGAAGGCGATAAGCCAAATGGGATACTTCTACCAGGTCAAGGCTGTTAAAGAGGAAAGTCCCGAAGGCGTGATTGTTACCTTCATCACATTAGAAAATCCCTTCATTAAAAACATAAAAATTGAGGGGGCAACCGTCTTCTCTGAGAAAGAAATCCTCTCCTGGTTGAAAACGGAAAGCGGTCAGGTTTTAAATATTAACTCCCTCCGCAGCGACCTTGAGACCATAATAAGCCAGTATAGGCAGAAAGGTTATATAGCCATTTTCACGAGGGAACCGGAGCCTACCCCAGATGGAACCCTCATCATCTATATAACAGAGATGAAAATTGGCAAGATAGAAATCAAAGGATTGCGTAAGACAAAAAGGGTCGTTGTGGAGAGGTTCATAAGAAGCAAGGAGGGCTCTCTATTGAACATAAATTCGTTAGGGGAGGACAGGAAGAGGATATTTGACCTGGGCTTATTTGAAAATGTCGTAATTGACCTCCAGCCAGGAGAAAAGGAGGATTTAGTGAATGTAACATTTGATATCACGGAAACGAAAACTGGGCAGATAATGGTGGGATTGGGTTATAGCGCACAGCAGGGGCTGGTAGGAAGGGCGGAGTACTTGGAAAATAACTTCAGGGGAATGGCTGAGGGATTGCATTTCCTGTGGGAAGTTGGTGGATATACAAGCAAAAGAAGCTACGAAATCGGATATTATAAGCCATGGATTGATATACACAATACATCTTTCAATATTTCTATTTACGACAAGGTTATTTATAGATGGGTAACCGAGGAAGCAACTTCCCGCTACGATGAGTATCGAAAGGGTGTTTCAACGACATTTGAGAGACCCCTTGATGATTGGAGAAGGGCTTCCATTGGTTTGAGGAGCGAGGATGTAGCTATAAATCCCGAGGAAGGAGCTGGTTTACCGATACTTGGATATGTGAAGGGGAAAGTTAATGCCGCAAGATTCAGCTACTATCTTGATACGAGAGATGTAAGGCGAAGCCCCAAAAAGGGTATTTACAATATTTATTCCATAGAGATAGGGAAATCTTCCTCCTTCTTTACAAAGCAGGAGATAGACCTCCGTCGCTACAAACCCTTTGGGAAGAAGAAAAATTATGTTCTTGCCACAAGATTGAACTTGGCAATGGCAGAGGGAAACATACCAGCTTTCGAGTTCTATACCTTGGGCGGCGCCGATAACCTGCGTGGTTATAGGGAAGACCGGTTCTGGGGAGAGAAAATGGCTCTGTTATCCGTGGAATTGAGGGTTCCACTTGAGAAGGCTTTCTTCGGGGCGGTATTCGTTGATTATGGTTCCGCTTGGGGAGGTAAGTATTCAACCAGCAGCAAATTCTCTCCCCATCTGGGAGCGGGAATAGGTTTGAGGTTTGAAACCCCTCTCGGTCCTATAAGGCTTGACTATGCTTGGGGCTCCGAGGGACCGAGAACCCACTTCAGCATCGGTCATCCCTTCTAAAAATGGATTACGAGAGGCATAACGAGGAAGTCAGAAAAGTTTGGGAAGCCTTCAATCAAGGCAAACCCTTCAGGGTTCCTATTGTCTTCAATATGAACCCTCGTTTCTATTTGCTCACTCCCTGGCTAAATGAGGAAGGCTACACATTTGAGCAATACATAAAGGACCCAGAGATTATGTTGAAGGTTCAGCTGAAATTCAAGAAGTGGGTGAGAATAAACGTCCCCCAGGATATGGAAATGGGTTATCCTAAAGATAATTGGGGAGGAGTATATGTGGATTTGCAAAATTTCTACGAGGCGGGTTGGCTGGGAAATAATGTTGTTTTTCCGGAAGGAGATGTTCCCTATGCAGCTCCCTTGACTAGGGAGAAATTGGAGGAAATTATTGAGGCGGGAATTCCTCACCCCCTCAAGGACAATTGGATGGGGAAGGGTATGGAGATATTCTATTATTTCAAGGAAAGGGTGAAGGAAATGGAATTTGAAGGGATTCCCGTGGGTGAAATGGTATATCCTCCAGGCGCGGGAACCGATGGACCCTTCACAGTTGCAGCTGCTCTTATGGGAGCAACGGAACTCTGCCTTGCCCTTTACGAGGAACCCGATTTCGTCCACAAGCTCTTGAATTTCATCACCGAGGCGACTATTGTCAGGATTAAGGCGATTTGGGATTTGATGGGCTGGAGCTATCCAGTGCAAAGTTGGGGCTTCGCCGATGATTCCATAGAGCTCATATCAACCCAGCAATATAAAGAATTCGTTCTGCCATACCATAAAAGGCTCGTAGAGACATTCTCTAAAGGTGGACCAAATGCTATACATCTCTGCGGAAAGGTTCAGAGGCATTTAAAAACCCTCAAGGATGAGCTCAATATAACGACCTTTGACCTCGGCTTTCCCACAGACCTTGGCTTAGCGAGAAGGGAGCTCGGACCGGATGTGCTTCTGAGGGGAAATCTCCATCCCGAACTATTGAGAAGCGGTTCCCCTGAGGAAATAGAGAGGGAGACAAAGAGGATTTGCGAGTCCGGTGTCATGGAAGGTGGGAAATGGATATTTTGTGAGGGAAACAATGTAGCACCAAATACTCCTTTGCAAAATTTTTATGCCATGTATAATGCAGGTAAGAAATACGGAAGATATAAGAAAGGAGATGATTTAGAATGAACTACAGAGAGAGATACTTGGAAACGGCGAGATTCGGAAATCCCGATAGGGCATTCCTGGTGCCCCAATGGTTTTGGCACGAAACCATCCTTCGTTGGCAGAAGGAGGGAATGCCCGTAGATGTGCATATAGTTCATTATTTCGGTTTCGACCGCTACGAAGTCGTGCCCATAAACCTTGGGCTCGTTCCCGCATTTGAAGTGGAGACTCTTCATGTTGATGAGGCGGAAAGGACAACCATTATAAGGGATTCAGATGGAACTATTAAGAAGATTTTCTTGGATAAATCAGAGCTTTCAATGCCTCTCTGGCTTGACTACCCAATAAAAACAAGAGAGGATTGGGAGGAATATAAAAAGAGGTTGAATCCCAAATCTCCCTGCAGATATCCTGCCTGGTGGGAGGATTACAAGAGGTCTGTGAAGGATAGGGATTATCCCTTGGGCATAAGCGTTGGCTCTTTCTATGGCTGGGTGAGGAACTGGATGGGTGTTGAGAGGCTCTCTTATATGCTCTACGACGACCCTGATTTCATAAGGGAAATAGACGAATACATAGCAGATTTCGTCATAGAGGTTACGAGGAAAGCGGTGGAGGAGTTGGATCTGGATTTCGCTCTATTCTGGGAGGATTTGGGAATGAAGGTTGGACCGCTGATTTCCCCCAAGCATTTTCGAGAGATAATGCTTCCCTGCTATAAGAGGGTAACGGAATTCCTCCGCAAAAATGGGATAGACATCATCTGGGTTGACAGCGATGGAAACAATGACCCAATCATTCCCCTTTGGCTTGAAGGAGGTGTGAACGGCATCTATCCCCTTGAGGTAGCGGCTGACCAGGACGCCGTGGCGCTGAGGAAGAAATACGGAAAGGACCTCCTTCTTATGGGGAACATAGATAAGAGGGTTTTAGCTCGGACTAAGGAAGAGATAGAAAGGGAAGTTTTGAAGAAAGTGCCTTGGTTGGTTATGCAGGGAGGATACTTCCCCTTCGTAGACCATTCGGTCCCGCCAGATGTTCCTCTTGAGAACTTCCAATATTACCTTGACCTCGTCAAGCAAGTGATCTCCGACCCCGAGCGCTATTATCACTTGGCAAAAGAGAAAGGCTATGTAGAAGAATAAAGATACCAAGCGCTTCTTTTGATGAGGAAGCTACCCTCTTATTGCGAGCCTCCCTCAAGGGAGGCTCGCAAATATCTTTTTATAACGAGGCAGAGCTTGTCTTTAATATATGTTTCAGAATAATAAGGGGAACAGTGAAGGGGCTATTTGAGTGGGGGTGGAGCGATTACGGAGGATTTGGCGATTAGCGAACTTCCTCCAATGCATAGAGGGAACGGTTAGAAGAAGATTTTGCGAGGTGAAAAGACAGCTCCGCAAATTTTTGAAATAATGAGCGAGCAAAACTCGCAAAAATAGACACATATATATATGGAATACAATGAATGGAATCATTTCAAAAGGAAGCGAGATGCTATTGACAGATAGGCAAAATTATTATATCATTTGTATGGTTTTTAAGGCAGGTTGGTCCAAGTGAGGGATGCCTTGAACAATATAACCCAGTATCAATACGATGCCAATGGCAATCTGACGAAGGTGGTAGATGGGAAATTGAAGGTCAAAACTGACGGAAGAGGATGGAAGACATATTTCTTCTATGATTCGGTAGGAAGGTTGATGCATAAGCTCTACGGTAACGGAACGGGAGAGGGCTGTAACTACGACGCAATGGGGAGATTGACTTCCCACACTAATCCCGCTCTTGGCGAGCTCGGGTATTATGGAGATGGAGATGCTGGGATGTATCTCTTAACGCAGAGATGGTATAATCCTACGATTGGGAGGTTTGTGGCGAGAGATCCGATAAAGAACAAGAAGAATTTTCTTTGTTATGAATGGTATTTAGAATGTATTCGCGGAGCGGCAGAGGATGTGCGGGAATGTATCCTCGTTGTTATGGGACACGGATGGATACCAGTATTGGAAACTGTTGAATGTACCCTCACCTGTGGTGTAGCCTGCATAGCCAGTGGGCCAGCATGGAGTGGTTGTATGGAGGCGTGTCTTGGCGCTTGTGGTTGGGCCTTCGGAGCAATCGATGTGATCGCGCTAAAGCCCTGTTATGAAATTGCTAAAATAGAAAAAGAAAGTTGTGAAGATGCTTACAGGTGGTGTTGTAGACATGCTGAATGATTTTTTGCTGGCCTTTCTTGTCATAGGTGCTTGGTATATATCATCGTTCATTTTAATAGCATTTCGCTCGGGACAACCTATAACACATGTGCTTCTTTCAGGGATTTTATGTCCAGTTTCTGTTTTCGCTTCACACTATATTGGTAGCTTAATATGGCGACTCGGCACTCTATCAGGCATAACGATTATGTGTATACTTACCTCTTTCATGACGTGGTTTTGGTTGTTCTGTTGTGGAGGAGCGGCCTTGCTTATGTCTCCGATTGTTTGGGCAAGGTCTACTATATCTAATTCCTCTTTCAGAACAGAAATTTCAAGACTTATGGGTGTTTTTGGCCTTCCTATCACTACACGCCAGATTATCTATTTTTTTCCTGTTCTTTTCCTTTACCTTATCCCATGCCTTTTCTATTTGTGCTCAATTTCGCTAATTTCCCGATAAAATGGGTAAGAAAAGTCAAATTTTCGCAATGGGCAATGTTGATTTAGCGACTGAAGCTCAAGGAGCGAATATATTGGCTTACTACACGCAAGGTCAAGGGCTTTTAAGCCAGATGAGAAACAACGCCTCTTACTTCAACCATTACGATGGTCTCGGCTCAGCGAAAGCTCTGACAGATGCAAATCAAAACATCCAAAGCACAACAATCTACGATGCTTGGGGAAATATTCTCCAAGCTACTGGCACAATCACAAATCCCTATCTCTATGTTGGCGAGCTCGGGTATTATGGAGATGGGGATGCAGGGATGTATCTTTTGACTCAAAGATGGTATAATCCTGTTGTGGGGAGATTTGTCGTGAGGGACCCGTTAAAGGCAGGGAGGTGCGATCTTTATGTTTACGTGTTAAACGACCCTCAAAATTTAGTTGATCCAGCGGGATTAAAGGAACGATGCCCTACCATTTATGAACTCCCTAAAGGCGCTAAGAAATGTTTTTATAAATGTCTAGGCTTTGGTTGGGTAAATGGAATGCCTACATATTATGTGGATTTAAAATGTTTGGAAAAATGTGTAAAAGATCAGATGGACAAGGTTCTTGCGAACTACATTTGCTGTCTTTGGTGGAAGTATATATATGGAGGCGAGGATATATCTAAAGACCCTTGGGTTATACATCCTTGTGAGGAAGAAACTTCTAACTATGAGTTGGCAGCCTGCGAGAGATGTTGTCATTTTCAAACTTATCTCTGTGATATAAATTCTTTTGCTCCTCCTGTTGTAGGTGGCGCTAGCACTACCCAACGTGGCAGATTCTTTAAACGGTGCTACTGGAATTGTGCCTCTGGGTGCGCTTTAAAATTTTTTAAATTAAGGAGGAAGGTGTATGAGAGGTAGAGTAAAATCACGGTTTATTATATTTTCAGGGTACTTGTGCCTCACGCTGGGACTTTTAGCCCTTTTCTCCTTTCAATCAAAAAAGTCAAAAACGCAGAAAATTGACAATGTTTTGCAAGAATTAAAAGCGCCACAGAACTACTACCATCGCCTATATATCGCCACTGCTGATGTATCTCCAGATGGTAAATTCTTAAGCGTTGTGGTAGTAGGTGGTAGGTCCTCCCGCAACAGAGTGCTTTCGGTATATTCATTGGAAACGAAGGATAAGTGGGAAGTAGCCGATGAGGCTTTGCATTGCTTTTGGGATAAACGAAATGTGCTTTGGTTTGATAGAAAAATAGGGAACAATTGGTCAATCTGGAAATGGCAACCAACACATACCTGGCCTCAGCTCGTGGCTAGCAAAGCCTTTAACCCATTCCCTTCCCCAGATGGAGAGAGGGTAGCTTGTTTCCCTCATGTGGACATAAAAGACCAGAAATCTCTAAAGGAAGCGAGTACCATTTTACTCTTCAACGGGAAGGGAGAGCTTAGAGGAAGAATATCACTTCCCGGTCCTCCCTTTTTTTGCGAGTGGTCTCCTACAGGAAATGGAATGTATGTTATCTGTCTACCGGGACTTTCAGATCCGCCCTATTCCCTTTTCCATATTGTCTATTTAACACTATCTCCCCTTTCGCAAAGAGTGGTGAGCTCTGAGTCCTATCCAATAGCTGGGAAAGGGTCTTGGTGCTTGGATGATGGAGGATTTGTTTTCGTTATAAGGGAAAAATTTCCATCTCAAGGTTTGCCAAGTAGCAAAGTTCCTCTTTCATTTCCAGGCTCACATTCTAAGCTTAGCGACTTTTATTTTTGGAAATATAATCCCGAAGGCGAAAATAAAAAATTAGAATTGATATGGAAAGAGAAGGGTTATAATCGGTCTTTCGCTATAAGCCCTGATGGGAGATTTCTCCTCATTCCTCACGAAGCTATTAACCAACAAAAGAAAGTCTACAGTTATCTGCATTTAGTCGATTTGAAAAGAAAGAAAACATCAAAGATAACGAGAGAGGAAATCAAGGATGGAATAAGGAGGGTATGGTATCATCGGGGATTGGGTGGCTTCTGTATCGCCACTCCATACCAGGTTTTGCTTTTAAAGGAAAGCGGGGAGATGCGAACCCTGGTATCCTTGGAAGGATGAGAAGAGAGATGAGGAGCTGCGCGAGCAACCCATATGTTTGGAAAACCAGAGCTGGGGTCATTTTGAGTTTTCTTCTCTGGAGACCGACTAAAGGCGAATCAGATGAACTGCTTTTCTTATACAAAAAGGAAGGCGAAAAAGTATGGCATTCCATAAGTTTAGGGGAGGTGGGATTTTACGACTATAAAATCTCCCCCAATGGGCAACCCGTTGCCCTCCTTCTGGGAGAGGGAGAAAATACAAGGACTCTAAAGGTCTTCTCCCTTGCTACCGAAGGGGAAATTCGCAGCGCACTCATTGAAGGGGAGAAAAGAAGAAATAAGGAAATCGGTTATATGGAGGGTCTTCACGAACTTCTTTATAAGATGGTTCAAGTGAATTTGCCCTATGGCTTAACAATTGTCTATGCTTATGACTACTCCGGAAAGAGAATCGCAAAGACAGCTGGTGGAACAACGATAGATTACTATTTTGACGGCGATGATTTGATAATTGAATCTCAAGGAGCGAATATTTTGGCTTATTACACGCAAGGTCAAGGGCTTTTAAGTCAGCGAAGAAACAACGCCTCTTACTTCAACCACTACGACGGTCTCGGCTCAGCGAAAGCTCTGACAGATGCAAATCAAAACATCCAAAGCACAACAATCTACGATGCTTGGGGAAATATCTTACAGGCGAGTGGAGCAATCACAAATCCCTATCTCTATGTTGGAGAGCTCGGGTATTATGGAGATGGCGATGCAGGGATGTATCTTTTGACTCAAAGATGGTATAATCCTGCGATTGGGAGATTTGTCGTGAGGGACCCGCTAAACGAACTTGCTCATTACCCTTATGTAGCGGGGAACCCTTTTAACAGAAGAGACCCTGAAGGAACCGGAATTAGAGATTGGTGGCGAAGAAGAAAGGAAAAAGCTTGGGGAAAAATTTTTAAAGAAGCGTGTGAGAAGCTCTGCACTTCTTATACAAGTGAGGTAGGAGTTGTTGGGTGGGCATCTTGCAAGTTGTTCTGTTCTGCATTATGGGATTGGGCGAAAACTATAAAGGATTTATGTAAGTGGATAAAAAAGCTTGAAAGAGAAGCGGACCTTTGCAACATGGCTGAGAGTCAATATAACTATGATTACACCAATTGTGTGATTCTTTGCAAGAATTGGAATAGATGTAGCAACTGCTGTCATATAGTGAGTGAAAATCGTGGTGAATGGGTTTATGGACGCGGTTACGAGTTGTATATGCAGCAATGCGAAAATGTAAGAGGTAAAAAGGCAACCTTAAGATATTTTGTTGGTGAGAACTTTTGGGAGTAAGTGGAAAATGAAAAAGCATTACAAGTTTATTTATATTCCCTCGCTTTTAATCTGTTTAATATGTGTTTTCGTAGTAGCCGCAAAGCACATCCACCGGGTTATTTCACAGCGCTTAATTTTAAATTCATCTACGCATTCCAGTTCACCTATGCCGTCTTTCATACCTGGCGAAGGTGGTTTTAAACCTACTATCCCTCCCGGCGTTCCCTATGGAGCCCAGCTCCTTACATTAGGAGAAAATAGGTTTTTGCTTTTAGCGGATATTGTATCTGGAAAAAGTGCTTCTGTCTCAAATTATAGCTATCCAGTATGCGAAAGGAAGGTTTGGTTTGTTTCTAAGGAGGGAGAAAAGGAATTACCAATAGGACCTATCGGTTATTCTCTTCATCAGCCCTTTGAGATAAGATACTCGCCGCCCTATCTATCTTATGTGGTGAGAAAGGGACACAAAAACTCACAGAAGGTCCTCACTTCCCAGTTTTTCCTCTACGACCTTTCCACTGATAAGGAGAAATATTTAGGGGAATTTAAGGGAACATATTCAGCACGGATTCTTCCATACCACGTCGCCTTCCCTTCGCTTCCCCAATCCTATATCATTGAACACCTTATATCCCTAGCTTCTTCGGATTCCTCTCGCATAAAGCATAGGTTAAATTTTTATATAGGAGTGGAAGAAAAGGGAAAGGGTATTTTATTCAGGAAGTTTGATAGTATGGAGGGCAAAAGAGGAGAGGTTCTGGAACGTCCTTGTGTCTGGGAAACTAGAGTTGGGGTATTTTTGAGTGTTCTTCTTGTGAGACCGACTGATGAACCGCTTTTCTTATACAAAAAGGAAGGCGAAAAAGTATGGCATTCCATAAGTTTAGGCGAAATTGGATTCTTTGACTATAAAATCTCTCCAGAGGGACAATATGTTGCATTCTTATTAGAAGAAGATAATGCGAGAGTGTTAAAACTATTTTCTCTTGCTACCCAAGCAAATGTTTTTATCACAACCGTTGAAGGAGAAAAAATAAGAAACATGTTCATTGGTTTTCCTGAAGGTGAGCGGCAATTCCTTCTGCCCTCTTCAATTCGCTGGGATGAGGAGGAAAAGCATATAATAGCGTTTGCAAGGGAAACCATATTGGAGGGAAAGCCACAGATATTGTGGTTTTTCAATATTGATAAAGGAGGAACGAAGAAGATAGAGCTTCCTTTTCAACGGATATGGGATGTCTTAATTCGAGGTGAAAATCAACTCATTTTGGTGGCAGGAAATCCCTTAAAAGATACACCGGATTGGGGCATTTATGAATTTTATATGGGAAAGAAAGGGGAAGGGATTGCGAAACCGATTAAGGTATTCAAGGTGAAAGAGACGAGATAAAATGCCCTCCTATTCATCTTAATATTGCTGATTCTCTCTGCGTTTAACTTAGCAAAAGGAAGTGGTATTGATTCTTGGGAGAGTTTTCTATATATTTTCTTGTCTATCCTTTGGATATTGCTGAGGAGTCGGTTTGTCGTATCTTACTTCGGGAGCTGTTAAAGGTTATAGTTAAACAACGGTTGTTAGATATTTCCTGGGATATTTAGTCGGACTTTACTATTTGGCTTGTTTAGGGTTTCTAATAGCCTTAAGGGAACGGGTGAGCCAGGACGATTTGGCTAAAGCGAGATAAAAATCATTTTGATAAACTCCATTTTTTCCCTTTTATCCTGATAGCTTCTGTATATCTTCTTTTCTTACCAATAGAAGAGCGTATCTAGCCGCACTGGAAATACATAACATTATTTATTCTTCTGCTTAGGTTCCTCTTCTGTGGTTTATTTGCTCCTTTTTGGTTCACTCAGATGGGCGGCGATGTTCTCTTTCTTTCGCCAATCTTTTATTTCAAAAAGGAATTTGCTGGTTTGGATTTTGTTGAAATTTGTAGACAATATAAAGGTCCATCAATAAAGGCTTTCGCCAAGCTCATTTTTACAAATAAACTCGCCCTTATAGCGTTGATATTTCTAAATTAGCGATAGAGGGGTTTGTTATCCATCAGCAACTCGTTTAGGGATCAGCTTGTATACCCGCCTCAATGGATATGCGTTGCTATGTGGAATCTTGGTTTTATTAAATGTGGTTTATATTTAAAATTCCCTGTTTTTCACTGAATCATTCGGGAATTTTTTCTCTTCTTAAAGGGTCGCTTGCTCTTCTTATTCGCTCTTCTTACTCACCCTTGGGCATATTTGCTGGAGCGAGAATAAAGATTACATCGGCTGGAATTTTTGAAAGTTTCCTTTCCCCATTAGGAGAATTACGAGAGAGTTTGCTCTCTTTATCAATCTTCTAAAAGGCAAAATCCTTTTGACAGAAGCGGACATAAGGACTAAAATTTATTAGCCCCACGATGCTTAAGAATCCCGTTAGATACATAAAAGGTGTTGGCGAAAAGCGAGCCTTCGTGCTCTCCAAGTTGGGCATTCATACGGCACAGGACCTCCTCTATCATTTCCCTCGCAGATGGGAGGATAGGCGTCATTTTAAGAAAATAAGGGAGCTTGTTGATGGGGAGAAAGTGGCGATTCTTGGGAGAGTCCTTGACGCCGAGAGCACTGTGACCCGCAAGGGGCTTGTTATCGTTAAGGCGGTTATTGACGATGTCTCGGGAGTAGCTTATCTCACCTGGTTCAACCAGCCATATATGAAAAAGAGGTTCAAGGCTCTCAGGGGAAAGAGGATTGTAGCCTATGGGACGGTTAAAAAGAACAGATTTGGGGTGGAGATAGAGAATCCTGAGTGGGAAGAAGTGGAAGAGGAGGAAGGGAAGGAGAGCCTGAATCTCGGAAGGATAGTGCCCATTTATCCCTTAACCGAGGGAATCTCTCAACTTCAGATGAGGAAGATAATAAGCAATGCCCTTGATATTCTTACCCCCACCATAGTTGATATTATTCCCCCCTGGATAAGGGAGAAAAGGAAGCTATTGCCTCTTTCCCAGGCGCTGAGGGAAATCCATTTTCCTACAAGCGCTCAGTCCCTCGCACAAGCGAGGAGGAGATTGGTATACGAGGAGTTTTTCCTTCTCCAGCTCATCCTTGCTCTTAGGCAAAAGGAATACAAGGAGGAAAAAGGACGGAGCCTTGAGTTTGATGTATTTGGTGAACTGGAGAAGGTTTTGCCCTTTACCTTAACGAACGCTCAGAGGAAGGTAATAGAGGAAGTGGCAAACGATATGAAGAAGGGGCATCCGATGAATAGACTCATTCAGGGGGATGTGGGCTCTGGCAAGACGATTGTTGCTGTTGCGGCTATCTTGATAGCGGTTCGCTGCGGCTACCAATGCGCCCTTATGGCTCCCACGGAGATATTGGCGGAACAGCATTTCATCGTCCTCAGCAACCTACTCTTCCCCCTCGGCATAAAACTAAGCCTTCTCGTGGGTGGTATGACCCAGAAGGAGAAACAGATGACAAAGAAGCTGATAGCGGAAGGGGAAACGGATGTCGTTATTGGAACCCATGCATTGTTGGAGGAGGATGTGGAATTTAAGAATCTTGGGCTGGTTATAATAGACGAACAGCATAGGTTCGGGGTAATGCAGAGGGCTACTCTCCGCCAGAAAGGATTGAATCCCGAGGTTTTGGTGATGACCGCAACCCCCATACCGAGGACTCTCGCCCTAACCGTTTACGGAGATTTGGACATCTCCATTATAGATGAACTTCCTCCCGGACGCCGTCCGGTGAAGACTTTCTGGGTTCCAAAATCCAAGCGTAAGTGGGCTTATGCCTTCGTGAGGGAGGAGATAAAGAAGGGAAGGCAAGCCTATGCTGTTTGCCCTTTAATTGAGGAATCGGAAAAGCTTCAAGCCGAGGCGGCGGAGAAGCTCGCAAGCGATTTGGCTCGCCTTCTTCCTGATGTGAGGATAGGATTACTTCATGGGCAAATGCGTCCGAAAGAGAAGGAACAGATAATGAGAGAATTTCGGGATAAGAAGATAGACCTTCTCGTCTCCACTCCCGTGATTGAAGTGGGAATTGATGTTCCGAATGCTACTGTGATGGTGATTGAGGATGCGGATAGATTTGGGCTTGCACAATTGCATCAATTGAGGGGGAGGGTAGGTAGAGGAGAGGAGCAGTCATATTGTATCCTCATAGCCACTCCTCGCTCTGAGGAGGCGAAGAGGAGATTGCAGGTTATGACCGAGACAAATGATGGCTTTCGCATAGCGGAGGAGGATTTGGCTATAAGGGGACCGGGTGAGTTCTTCGGCACTCGCCAGCATGGTCTTCCTGATTTAAAGTTGGCGAATATATTAAAAGATGTAAAAATATTAGAAGAGGCAAGAGAAGATGCTCTTGAGCTCGTGGTTCAAGACCCTCATCTCCGCAAGCCGGAACATAGGCTTCTTGCCAAGGAGATAAGGGAAAGATTTGGCGATGCAATTGAGATGTTGGACATAGGTTAAGATGCTAAGAGTCGCAAGCGGAAGAGAAAAAGGAAGGAAGTTGAGAAGCTTGAAAAGCCTGCGTCCCACGGAGGAGCAGGTGCGAACCGCTTTATTTAACTCCCTCGGTATGAAGCTGGAGGGAGCGAGGTTCCTTGACCTCTTTGCCGGGACAGGGATAGTGGGGATTGAGGCTTTGAGCAGGGGGGCAAGGGAGGCTTGGTTTGTGGATAGGGCGTGGAAATGCATTGAGCTGATAAAGGAAAATCTCAAGGAGTGCCATTTGGAGGAAAGGGGAAAGGTTTTCCATACAGATGCGAGGAAAGCTGTATCCCTTTTTTCAAAAAGGGGAGAGAGGTTTGACATTGTATTCCTTGACCCACCTTATAAGAGGATAGACCTCCTCTTGGAGACCCTACAACTTATAGGGGAGGAGGAGATTTTAAGAGAGGGAGGTCTATGCGTTGTTCAGCATCTCTCTCATATTCTCTTGCCTGATGAGATAGGTAAATTAAGAAAAGGGAACGAAAAGAAGTTTGGCACGACGACATTGACGATTTATGGGAGGGAGGAAATTTGATTAAAGCGATATATCCGGGAACATTTGACCCACCGACGAACGGGCATCTGGACCTCATAGAGAGGAGTGCGAGACTCTTTGATGTTTTGATAGTTGCTGTTGGGGAGTCCATGGAGAAGAAGCCCCTTTTTTCCCTTGAGGAGAGATTGGATATGCTAAGGGAGCTTTGTGCTCCATATCCCAATGTTGAGGTTGCCCATTTCAAGGGGCTTTTGGTGAATTTCGCCAAGGAGGTTGGGGCGAAGGTTATAATAAGGGGGTTGAGGGCAATTTCTGATTTTGAATACGAGATGCAGATGGCGTTGATGAATAGAAAACTCGCGCCAAACATAGAGACTCTTTTCCTGATGACCTCTGATCGGTGGTCATTTTTATCCTCAAGTTTGGTAAAGGAAGTCGCGTTATTAGGGGGATGCATAAAGGATTTAGTTCCCCCCATAGTAGAAAACTATTTAAGGGAGAAGAAGAAAAATGGCGGAAATGAAAGTTGAGTTATTCAGGCTTTTAGACCAGTTGGAGGAATTAATGGATTCCTCTCGCCAGATATTCGGCAAGGCTATATTCGTTGATGTTGAGAAGTTCTTCTTTCTTCTGAATCGGATAAGAGTTACACTTCCCGAGGAGATAAAGAGAGCGGCTCAACTGGAGGAGGAAAGGGAGAGGATACTTCAAAAGGCGAGGGAGGAAGCGGAGGCGATTGTGAGGAGGGCAAGGGAAGAGGCGGCGAGATTGACGGAGGAGAGCGAGATCACGAAGAGAGCACAACAAAGGGGAATGGAGATAATAGCGGAAGCGGAGAGGAAAAGCAAGGAGATAATGATAGGGGCAGAGGAATACGCAAAGGATGTCCTCGTTCAACTGGAAAATTACCTTTCCCGTGTTTTAAGCGCTGCCCGCAAGGGCATTAGCGAATTGGAGGAAAGGTTGAAGAGAAAAGGAGGCGATTGAAGTGAGCCCAATGCAGAGACTCAGAGAACTGGCAAAGAGCAGGAAGCAAAAGATAGTGCTTCCTGAGGGACACGATGCAAGAGTGATAAAAGCAGCGAGGGAGGCGACGGATGAGGGGATAGCAGAGGTCGTAATCTTGGGGGATGAGGATGATATATTACGGCTGGCGAGGGAAAACAGCGTGGACCTTGAGGGGATAGAGATAATAAATCCCAAAAAATCTCCAAAGTTGGAGGAATATGCGAAGACATTATATGAGCTCAGAAAACACAAGGGCGTTAGTATGGAGAAAGCCTATGAGATGGCTTCTTCCTATCTTTATTATGGGGTTTTGATGGTCTATTCAGGGGATGCAGATGGAGAGGTATCGGGAGCAACCCATCCCACTAGCGATACTTTCCGTCCTGCTCTTCAGGTAATAAAGTGCCTGCCAGAGGTGGAGATAGCTTCCGCCTTCTTCGCTATGGTTGTTCCCGATAGCCCCTATGGTGAGAACGGTTTTTTCCTTTTCGCGGACTCCGGCTTGGTAATAGACCCCAATCCAAGGGAATTAGCCCAGATTGCGATTTCCACTGCTGATACTATGAGGACCGTTTTCGGTTATGAACCGAGGGTTGCTTTGCTTTCCTTCTCAACTAAAGGCTCAGCTTCACATCCCTTGGTAGACAAGGTCGTTGAAGCGACGAAGATAGCAAAGGAGCGTCGTCCTGACATTCTTTTGGATGGCGAGTTGCAGGTGGACGCGGCGATTATCCCTTGGGTTGCGGAGAAAAAGGCACCGGGCAGTCCCGTGGGCGGAAGGGCGAATGTCTTGATTTTCCCTGATTTGAACGCGGGGAACATCGCCTATAAACTTGTCCAAAGGTTGGCTAAGGCGGAGGCTTATGGACCCATCGCGCAGGGCTTATGCAAGCCAATCAACGATTTATCAAGAGGTTGTAGCGTTGAGGATATCGTCAATGTCATCATAATAACATCCGCCCAGTCTCTTGCTTTAAAGGGTGAGGTGCAATGAAGGTATTAGTGATAAACTGCGGAAGTTCTTCCCTAAAATACCAACTCATTGAGCTTGACAATAACCAGTTAATGGCAAGGGGATTGGCTGACAGGGTTGGATTACAACTCTATGAGAAAGCCTCCCTTACCCATAGGGTGAATGAAAAAGTGTGGAAATACAATGTGGATATGCCCGACCATTACAGGGCTATGGAGGAGGTTGCGAAAGTTCTCACCCATCCCGAAATGGGGGTTATAAAGACCTTGGAGGAGATAGATGCTGTGGGACATAGGGTGGTTCATGGAGGCGAAAGGTTTACAAGTTCCGTTGTCATAGATAAGGAAGTGGAGAAGGCGATAGAGGAATGTGCCAACCTTGCCCCTCTTCACAATCCTCCAAATCTTACAGGGATAAGGGCAGCTAAAGCTCTCCTTCCAAATGTTCCCCATATTGCGGTTTTTGATACAGCTTTCCATTCCACTATTCCACCCTATGCTTACATCTATGCGCTTCCATACGAGTTCTATGAGAGATATCGGATTAGGAGATACGGTTTCCACGGCACATCGCATTATTATGTTGCAAGGCGCGCAATCCAGTATCTGAAGGAGAACTTTTCCATTGAGCCATCTAAATCAAAGGTGATAACCTGCCATTTGGGGAATGGCTGTAGTATAACCGCCGTCTTAGGGGGTGAATCTATTGATACGAGTATGGGCTTAACGCCTGCTGAGGGCTTGGTTATGGGGACTCGCTGTGGTGATATTGACCCTGCCATACTACCTTTCTTGATGGAAAAAGAGGGCTACACTGCGAAGGATATAGACGAGATAATAAACAAGAAGAGCGGGTTATTAGGTATTTCTGGTAAGACAAACGATATGAGAGACATAGAAGAGGAAATAGCAAAGGGGGACAAGAGGGCGAAATTGGCTTTTGATGTTTTCTGTTATAGAGTGAAGAAATATATAGGCGCTTACGCCGCGGTGATGGGCGGAGTGCACGCGGTTGTGTTCACGGGTGGGATAGGCGAGAACGGTCCTATGGAGCGGGAAGCGATATGCTCAGGGCTGGAATTTCTGGGGATAGAGATAGACCCTGAGAAAAACGAGATGATGATAAGGGGCAAGGAAGGAGATATAAGTAAGGAAAATGCTCCCACGAGGGTTTTGGTTATACCCACTAACGAGGAGCTTGTGATAGCGCAGGAGACTGCCAGGATTGTTTCTAATATAAAGAAAAGGAGTGTTTAAAATGAAACTTGACCTATCTGAACTGATAAAATCCCCTGGGGCGGTGATTCCCTTTCACTTGGAGGAGAACATAGAAGTGGAGGGAGTGGAGCTCTTAGAACCCGTGGTCGCGGATTTCAAATTCTCCAATACGAACAGGTCTATTGTCATTGAAGGGGAATTTAAGACCACTATTATGGCGGAATGCGTCCGTTGTTTGAAAAGGTTTCCCTTCCCTTTGGAGTTCTCCTTCCAGGAAGCTTATACGCGTCAGGATTTGATGCTTGACACTAAGGGCAATTTGTTAACGGACGACGAGGATATCCGCTCAATTTTTGAGGGTTATGTTCTTGATTTAACGGAGCTTTTACGCCAAAATATAATATTGGCTCTTCCCTTGGCGCCCCTTTGCTCTCCCGATTGCAAAGGGTTGTGCCCTTATTGTGGCAAGAATTTAAACGAGGGAGAGTGTGAATGTAGCGGTAAAAAGGTCGACCCCCGCTGGCAGAAACTATTAGAATACAAGAAAAAAGGAGGTATGAGAGTTGGCTAATCCGAAGAGGCGTTTCTCTCACTCAAGGACAGCCCATAGGAAGGCGAGATGGTTATCCCTTAATTGGGGAGGAATTTCCATTTGTCCCCATTGCCACGCCTTGAAGCAGGCTCATCGCGTATGTCCTTCCTGTGGCTACTATAAGGGGAACCTCGTCCTGGAAGAAGTTAAGGAGAAGTGAAGGAGAAGATTTCCATAGCGGTTGACGCTATGGGGGGCGATTTCGCCCCGAGTGAGATCATTAAAGGGGCGAAGGAAGCCCTTTCACTTGATGAGAATTTACGAATAATACTCGTTGGAGAGCCCTCCCTCCTGGAGAAAGAGATAGAGGGAGGGGAGGGCATAGAGATTTTACCTGCCTCTCAAACGATAAGTGTGGAGGAAAAGCCCACAGTTGTGAGGAAAAAGCAGGACTCTTCCCTGATGGTGGCTTTAAGGGCTGTAAAGGAAGGGAGGGCGCAGGCGGTAATTACCGCTGGTCATACTGGGGCAGCGGTGCTCGGTTCCCTCCTAACTTGGGGGAAAATAAAGGGAATTTCTCGTCCCGCAATCGCTGCCCCTATGCCCTGTATAGGTGGTAGATTTCTTCTCCTTGACGCAGGGGCGAATGTGGATTGCAAGCCCGAACACCTCCTTCACTTCGCTATCATGGGAAATATATATGCTTCCCAAATTCTCCATATCCAAAATCCACGCATCGGATTATTGAATATCGGTGAGGAAACGGGCAAGGGGAACAGATTGACAACATCAGCATATCAGCTTTTGGAAAAATCATCTCTTAATTTCATCGGAAATGTGGAGGGCAAGGACATATTCAGCGGTAAAGTAGATGTAGTGGTTTGTGATGGATTCGTGGGCAATGTCGTTCTCAAGAGCAGTGAGGGTTTAGCCCAGCTCGCCCTCTATTATATAAAGGAGCTGGGAATGGATGTGGGGAAGTTGATACCTTATTTTGATTACGCTGAGTATGGTGGGGCGCCCATACTTGGCGTCCCACATATATTGATTAAGAGCCATGGGAGGTCAAGGGCGAAAGCGATAAGGCAGGCTATACTTGTGGCAAAGGAGGCAGTGGAGATGGATATGATAGGCAAAATAATTTCCGCTCTTTCCGCCGAAAGGAGTTGATTGGAGGATGAGAAGGGTAGGAATAGACGGAGTTGGTGCCTATGTTCCACAAAGGATTTTAACTAATAAGGATTTGGAGAAAATGGTTGATACTACTGATGAGTGGATTACCACCCGAACGGGTATAAAGGAAAGGAGAATCGCAGAGGATTGGCAAGCTTCCTCTGACTTAGCCTTTGAGGCAGCCAAGGTAGCTTTAGAGAGGGCTAAAATTGAGCCCGAGGACTTGGATTTGATAATCGTCTGCGGTGTAACTTTTGACTATCCCTTCCCCGCTACAGCCTGTATCCTGCAGGATAGATTAGGAGCGAGAAAAGCAGGAGCAATGGACATTGAGGCGGGATGCACTGGCTTCATTTATTCCTTATCGGTTGCTTATGGGTATGTGGCGACGGGCGTTTACGAGAATGTCCTCGTTGTAGGAAGCGATGTTCTATCCAAAGTAACGGATTGGCAGGATAGGTCTTCCTGCATCCTATTCGGCGATGCAGCTGGCGCAGCTGTCGTATCCATTTATAAAGGACAAGGGGAATTGTTAAATTTCTATTTGCGTTCCGATGGCTCCCGTGTGGATGATTTGCTTATCCCCGCTGGTGGCTCAAGAAATCCCGCTTCTCATAAGACGGTAGAGGAGCGTCTCCATTATATGAAGCTCAACGGTCCAGAGGTCTTTCGCTTAGCTGTCAGGGTGATAGAGGACGCGGTTCTTTCCGTCTTGGAGAAGGCGAATATAACAAAGGAGGAGATAAGCTTGTTTATTCCTCATCAAGCAAATATCCGTATAATAAACACAGCAGCAAGAAATCTGGGAATACCCGAGGAGAAATTCTTCGTCAATGTTCAACGCTACGGAAACACTTCCGCCGCCTCTATACCCCTCGCCCTTTATGAGGCTTTGGAGCAGGGAAGAATCAAAAGCGGAGATTATGTGATGCTGGTTGGCTTTGGCGCGGGACTAACTTGGGGCGCTTATCTTATAAGGTGGTGAGGGGAAGATGTTCAGGACGAGAGTTTGTGAGCTTTTAGGCATAGAATATCCAATTCTGCAAGGTGGTATGGCCTGGGTGGCAACAGCTGAACTGGCGGCAGCAGTTTCAGAGGCAGGAGGCTTGGGAATAATTGGAGCTGGTGGTATGCCTGGCGAGATTTTGAGGGAGGAAATCAGGAAAGCTCGTTCCCTAACAAATAAACCCTTTGGTGTCAACATAATGCTTATGTCGGAGTTCGTTGAGGAGCAGATGAAGGTAATTTTGGAGGAGAGACCAGCTGTTATAACGACGGGAGCGGGCAATCCTGGGGTTTATATCCCCGATTTGAAATCAGCGGGGATAAAGGTGATTCCCGTTGTTGCCTCCGTAGCCCTCGCAATCCGTTTGGAGAGAATCGGCGTTGATGCTCTGATTGCCGAGGGAAGCGAATCCGGAGGGCACATTGGGGAGGTTTCCACATTCGCTTTGCTTCCCCAGGTTGTTGATGCCGTCTCCCTACCGGTGATTGCAGCGGGAGGAATTGCAGATGGGAGAGGATTTCTCGCCGCCTTCGCTCTTGGCGCAGAGGGTGTACAGATGGGAACGAGGTTTGTATGCTCAACCGAGTGCACAGTCCATCCCGCCTATAAGGAAGCGATAATTAAGGCAAGGGATAGAGACACGGTTGTGACAGGGCGTCCAACTGGACATCCCGTTAGATGCATAAGAAATAAGCTTACAAGAAAATTTGAGGAATTGGAGTCTCGCTGTGCCCCACCGGAGGAGTTGGAGGAGTTGGGTAGAGGGAGATTGAGAGCGGCTGCTGTTGATGGAGATGTGGAATATGGTTCTGTTATGGCAGGAGAGATAAGCGGGTTGATAAAGGACATTAAGCCGGTTAAGCAGATAATACAAGATATAATAACAGAGGCAGAGGAGCTTTTAGCTAATTTGTATAAAAAATATGGTGAGCGCGATGCTTGAAAGGGAAGTAGCTCTTCTTTTCCCTGGACAGGGTTCTCAATATGTTGGTATGGGGAAGGAACTTTATGAGGGATACAGTGAGGTTAGGGAGATATTCGGAATAGCTAACGAGGTATTGGGGTTTGATTTAACGAGTTTCTGCTTTTATGGTCCAGAGGAAGAGTTGAGGAGGACATCAATCGCTCAGCCAGCAATCCTTACCCTCAGCGTAGCTATATGGAGGCTTCTTCCTCCCCTTAGAGCGAGATATTTGGCGGGACACAGCCTCGGCGAATACACAGCACTTGTTGTGGGTGGTGTCCTTACCTTCCAAGAAGCTCTTAGGTTAGTAAAAAAGAGGGGGGAATATATGGAGGAAATGAAAGAGGGGACTATGGTCGCTGTTATGAGGTTGGGAAGGGAGGAATTAGAGGAAGTCGTGAAAAGTGTTGAGGGAATTTGTGTGATAGCCAATTATAATTCCCCTCAGCAAATAGTTATATCCGGGGAAAGGGAGGCTGTTGAGGAGGCAGCGAGGAAGGCGGAGGCTAAGGGAGCGAGATGTGTTCAGCTTGCTGTTAGCGGTGCCTTTCATTCTCCTTTGATGACGGAAGCTAATAAGAGATTCAAAAGTGAGCTGGAGAAATTTGATTTTCGGGATAGCTCAATTCCCATTGTCTGCAATGCCTTTGCTAAGCCAGTGATAAAGGGCGAGGAGCTCAAGGAGGCTTTGAAGGTTCAAATGGTGAGCCCGGTGCGGTGGGAGGAAAGCGTGAGATTGATTGGGAAAGAAGTCAACTTTTTCCTCGAGGTCGGTCCGGGCAAAGTATTGACTAATCTCGTGAAGAGGATATTACCTGACGCAACTGTTTTCAATATAGGAGATATGAGCACGCTGGAGGAATTTCTAAATGGAAGGAGGTAGAATTAAGATGAGATTTGAAGGGAAAGTTGCGATAATAACGGGAGCTGGAAGGGGAATTGGAAAGGCTATAGCGGAGAGGCTGGCTTCAGAGGGGGCGGATGTCGTGGTATGTGATATAGACAAGGAGGCGGCGGAGCGGACAGCGGAGGAAATAAGAAGCAAATATTCAGTGAAGGCAATAGCCATTTCCGCTGATGTGGCGAAGGAAGGGGATGTAAATTCCATGGTGGAGGAAACGATTAAGAATTTTGGCAGGGTTGATTTTCTAATCAATAATGCGGGAATAACAAAGGATAGCTTGCTCTTGCGGATGAGCGAAGAGGAGTGGGACAAAGTGATAGCGGTTGACCTAAAGAGTGTTTTCCTTTGCACGAGGGCTGTAATAAGGCATATGATGAGGCAGAGGTTTGGAAGGATAGTGAACATCTCCTCCGTTATAGGGTTAAGGGGGAATGTGGGGCAGGCAAATTATGCCTCAGCCAAGGCGGGCATAATAGGCTTCACGAAATCTTCTGCCAGGGAATTAGCGGGAAGGAATATAACCGTCAACGCGGTTGCTCCCGGATACATTCAGACGGAGATGACTGAAAGGCTACCTCAGGATGTAAGGGAAGAGATGTTAAAGCAGGTTCCATTAGGGCGTCCCGGTCAGCCCGAAGATGTTGCTGGAGTGGTTGCTTTTCTCTGCTCAGAGGATGCTTCATATATAACGGGAGAGATAATTCGGGTTGACGGCGGTATGGCTATGTAGTTAAATATTTATTGACCTTTTGAATCAACTAATAAGGAGGTAGATGCAATGGCAACCTGGAAATGCAAGGAATGCGGAGCAGAAAAGGAAGCCAGATGCAAGCCCAAGAAGTGCTCCCAGTGCGGAGCGCAGAATTCCTTTGAAAAAGTGGAGGTGAAAAAATAATGACCGATATCGCGGAAAGAGTGAAAAACATAGTTGCTGAGAGACTGAATGTCAATCCGGAGGAAGTCACCCTTGAAACGACATTTGAAGACCTCGGCGCCGACTCTTTAGATGTGATGGACCTCGTTATGGAGCTGGAGCAGGAATTTGATATAGAAATACCGGATGAGGATGCGGAGAAAATAAGAACAATTGAGGACACGATAAATTACATCCAGTCCCGTCTTCAAAAGGAATAGATAATGCCCTCAAAAAGGGCGGTCATCACTGGCTTATCCCTTCTAACTCCGTTAGGGGTAGGGGTAGATAAAAACTGGCGGAGGTTATTGAAGGGAGAAAGCGGTATAAGTCAGATAACCTTCTTTGATGCGAGCGCCTTTAGCAGTCAGATAGGCGGTGAGGTGAGGGATTTCAATCCTGAGGAGTATATAGATAAAAGGGAAGTAAGGAGGATGGACCGCTTCGCTCAATTCAGCGTTGCGGCGGCGAAGATGGCGCTTGCCGATGCTGGTCTTGAGATGGAGAGGCTGAAGCCGGAAGAGGTGGCCGTAATTATGGGAAGCGGAATAGGGGGGATAGCAACTTGGGAGGAGCAGCATAGGATTTTCCTTGAAAAGGGACCGAATAGGGTGAGTCCCTTCTTCATCCCTATGCTGATCTCCGATATGGCGGCTGCTCACATAGCGATAGCCTTTAAAGCCATGGGGGCGAACTATGCCACGGTGAGCGCCTGCGCCAGTGGAGCAAATGCCATTGGGGAGGCTCTAAGATTGATAAGGGAGGAAAGAGCAAAGGTGGTAATCGCTGGTGGTAGCGAAGCCTGTGTAACACCCCTCGCTTTAGCCGGCTTCTGTTCGATGAGGGCGCTCTCAACGAGAAACGATGAACCAGAGAAAGCCTCCCGTCCATTTGACGCTAAAAGGGATGGCTTTGTCCTCTCTGAAGGGGCGGGAGTTGTGATTGTTGAGGAGATGGAGTTCGCGAAAAAGAGAGGAGCGAGAATTTACGCCGAGCTGCTGGGCTATGGATTATCCTGCGATGCCTATCATATTACAGCACCCGAGCCAAACGGAAAAGGTGCCGTCCTCTCTATGGAGTTCGCTCTGAAGGATGCGGGGATAAGCAAGGAGGATGTTGATTATATAAACGCCCACGGAACATCCACCCAATTGAACGACGCAACCGAGACATTGGCAATAAAGAAGGTTTTCGGGCAAAGGGCTTACGAAATCCCCATCTCCTCAACCAAATCTATGATTGGACACCTGCTTGGCGCTGCTGGTGCGGTTGAGTTTGTCGTTTCCCTTTTAAGCATAAGGGACAACATAATCCATCCCACGATAAATTACGAATATCCTGACCCCGACTGCGATTTGGATTATGTGCCGAATAAAGCAAGGGAAACGAAAGTTGATGTTATAATGTCCAATTCCTTTGGATTTGGAGGGCACAATGTAACCCTCGTAGCCAAGAGGTTTGAATAAAATAGGAGGTGAATTATACCAAGATGGAGAAATTGAATCTGCTCAAGAAAAACGGAAAACCCTTATATCTTTTAGGTGTCAACTACTGGGCGAGAGACGCTGGTCCTTTGATGTGGCGTAAATGGGATAAGGAAAAGGTGAGGGATGAAATAAGGCAGATGAAGTCATTGGGCATGAACACAATTCGTTCATTCATCTATATGCCCGACTTTATGCCTCGTCCAGGGGAACTTGATGAGGAGATGCTGAGGCGCTTCGGGGAATTCCTTCAGCTCTGCAAGGAAGAAGGAATCTACACATTTCCTTCGTTCTTCGTGGGGCATATGTCCGGGGAAAATTGGGATGTGCCCTGGAGGGAAGGGAGGAATTTTTACACCGACCCTTGGATGATTCGTCAGGAAATAGCTTATATTCAAGGGATAGTTTCTCGCTTCAAGGACGAAGAGGCGATTGTAGGTTGGCTTCTCTCAAACGAGATTCCTCTCTATGGAGGGAATACGACGAGGGATATAGGCTATGTTTGGGTGAAAACGATGTGCGAAGCAATTAGGCAGATAGACCCAACACGTCCGATTTCTACTGGTGATGGTTGCTGGTACCTCAGCGGAGACGATAATGGCTTTAATTTGGATGACCTTTCCAAAGTCCTGGACTTCTTTGGACCCCATTCCTATCCCTCGGAGATTGATTCCCTTCGCCACTCGTTTATCCCCGCAATGCTTATGCAGCTGGCTAAAACTTGGGGATTGCCCGTTCTTTTGGAGGAATTTGGTTGTTCAAATGCCCACTGCTCAGAGGAACATCAAGCGGATTACTATAGGACAACTTTCCACTCTGTCTTGATTAACGGAGGGTGTGGGTGTCTGGGTTGGTGCTATAGCGATTTCAACCTCCCTTATCAAAGACCATACTCCCATCATCCCTTTGAGATGCTTTTCGGAGTAACTCGCTCCGATAAATCGGAAAAGCCAGTTGCCCTTGAATTCAAGAGATTCTCCTCCCTATTGGAGAAGTTAGACCTTTCCAGTTTGGAAATCCCCACGCCCGAGGCTTATATCCTCGTCCCCTCTTTCTATTTCAATCCCTACCCATTCTCCTGGATGGACAAAGGGTTGACGAATAGGATATTTCTTCAAGCATTTACAACGGCCAAGATGGCTAAAATAACAACGGGCTTTTGGCGTGAGGAGCCTATTATCTCCGATATACCCTATGATATTGAATTGCGGAAGGAAGTCCGCTTCCCTGAGGGAGCCAAGCTCCTCATTCTTCCTTCCTTGCCGATGCTCACAGCGCCCAGCTGGGAGGCGCTCTATAGCTTCGCTGAAAAAGGAGGCACAGTTTATTTCTCCTATAGATATCAGCCCTGGATACACAACTTTGAACGCCTAACCGGCTGTAGCCATAAGCTCAGATACGGAATACCTGATATCCCAGCCTCTGATTTAACAATCAGTTTCGTAAAATCTATGCCAGGGATAGAGGATGGGGAAGTCTTCAATTTCACTCCTTCAGCTTCCCCCTTTAACAGCGCGTTTTGCCCCTTGGTTCCCAAGTCAGCCGAGGTGATTGCCATAGATGAGGAAGGCAACCCCGCCATAGTTATCAATAGAGTGGGCAAGGGGAAGATATTCTTCTCCGCCTTTCCACTTGAGCTTTACCTCAGCGAGAAGCCGGAGGCGAACAAAACATCGCTCTTATGGAGGTTTTATAAAGCAATGGCATTGGAAGCGGGAATAGACTTCCCCATTGATTTCACAAACCCATACGTTGAGATGGAAGTTTTAAGGCAGGGAAGTGATACCCTTATTTGGTTGGTCAATCATTCCTGGGAGACAGTAGAAGGAACTCTTTTGGGAGATTTTGAGAGGGCTATAGACTTAGAAAGCGGAAAGGGGTTAACCTTCAGCGGAGAAAGGGATATAATATTAGCTAAGAAGGAAGTAAAGGTATTGAAAATATGAGAAAAGAGGTGAACGAAGATGATTGAGTGTAAGTTTTGTGGAGCGGAAAACGAGGAGACGAGGGAAGCGTGCTGGAACTGCTTTGCCCCTCTCAAAGGGGAAGCGGCTGCAGCGATGAAAGCCAGGGTAGGGAGGATAACTGAAGCAGTTCCTACAGGTGGAGCTGAAGCAGCTCCTACAGGAGGAGCTGAAGCTGCGCCTGCCGAGACGGTAGGCGTCGTAGCGCGTAGACGCGGTCTATCCCTTGGTTGGTTAGTAGGCATTGTGGTTATCCTCCTCGTCTTGGGTGGTGGCTTCTTTTTCTACACCAAACTTTTTCGTGAGAAGCCTCAGCAGGTAGCGAGGGATTTCGTTTACGCCTTCGTCCAGGGGATAGTTGCGCAGGACCTATCCTCAATTAAACCTTATATAGACCCTGTTGACGCAGCTACCCTACCAACAACAAAGGAAGAACTGAAGGAGAAGGTTTCCAGTTATCTCAATTCAATGGGGGTAAATCTTCCCTCCCAATTTGCAGGGAAGGACATCCTTGATGTAATCAGCTCACTTAAGCCCACTGTCCAATCGGTTAGCGCCCAGACTGAGAGCTCTTCCTTCAGCGAAGCCAAGGTGCGTGTTCAAGTTTCCCTTACAGCGGGAGGTATTATGTTGCCTATGATGACCCAGCAACCGCTTCAGGGTTCGGTCGTTCTTACCCTCATAAGGCAGGGCTTGAATTGGAGGGTGAGCTTAAGCAAGAGCATGCCCTCGGCATCAGCGCCCTCGTCAAACATGCCTAAATAAATTTTTTGATAAAAATTTTTGAAAGGAGGTTAAAAAATGAAAAAATGGACAGCTATCGTAGTCTCTCACACCCATTGGGATAGGGAATGGTATTTAACTTTCCAGGGGTTTAGAAGACGGCTCGTGAGATTGACGGACCGTCTTCTCTCCCTTATGGAGGCGAACCCCCGCTACAAATACTATGTCTTTGATGGGCAGACAATCGTTTTGGAGGACTATCTGGAAATTCGCCCAGAAAACGAGGAAAGGATAAGGAAGCTCGTGCAGGAGGGAAGGCTCCATATCGGTCCTTGGTATGTTCTCCCGGACGAGTTTCTCGTATCTGGGGAGGCACTGGTCAGGAATCTCTTAATTGGGCATCTCATAGCGGAGAAATTCGGTAGGGTTATGAAGGTGGGCTATTTGCCGGACCCCTTCGGTCATGTAGCTCAAATGCCGCAAATCCTCCAAGGTTTCGGCATAAAATCGTTTATTTTCCATAGAGGATTGGGCGATGAATGGGAAGGACTAAACACCGAATTCTGGTGGGAGGGATTGGATGGGACGAAGGTTTTGGCAATCTATCAAATGCATGGATATTGCAATTTAGCGGGCTTGGGCTACGAGCCGCCGTTTGGTGAGCCCGGAACGGTAAAGGTTGATATGGACAAAGCGGTGGAAACAATAAGGAGAGAGGTTGAATCGCTCAAGCCGTTCGCTTCCACTCGTTACATCCTCCTCAACAACGGCTGCGACCACCTCGAGCCCCAACCCGAGCTTCCCGATATGATAGATTATGCCAACAGCAAGCTGGAGGATATTGAGGTTGTCCATTCAACATTTGAGGAATTTGTTGAGAAGGTGTTGAGCGAGGAGCCGAAGCTGGGGACGATAAAGGGAGAACTCCATAGGGGACGCTACCATCCTCTTCTGCTCGGTGTCTTCTCCACTCGCCTTTACTTGAAGAAGGAGAACTTCGCCACGCAAATGGCATTGGAGAAGTATGCAGAGCCGGCTTCCTCCCTCGCTTGGCTAAAGGGGAAACCCTACGAGGGTGCTTTCCTCCTCCGAGCTTGGAAATATCTTATCTCAAATCATCCCCATGATTCCATCTGCGGATGTTCAGTGGACGAGGTTCATCGGGATATGCTACCTCGCTTCGCAGCTGCCCGCCAGATTGCGGAGATTATGTTTGATGAATCCACTCGCTATATCGTAGATAGGATAAACTCCAAGAAGGAGGGGGCAAGGGCAGCTGTTGTTGTCTTCAATCCCCATAGCTGGACTGTAACAGATGTGGCTAAGTTGCACATAGAATTTCCCGTTTCTCCCGACCAAACCATCCATAATATAATTGTGCGCGATGAGACAGGAAAAATAGTGTCAAGCCAGTTGGAGAACATCAAGGTTTCTCTCCCCTACCATCCCCACCCCCTTAACCAGTTGGTATGGAGCGGAGATATCTCTATCTGGGCGGAGAATGTCCCGCCCCTCGGCTACAAGACTTACTATATTGAGGAGGTCAGGGAGGCAAAGAGGGTTTCCACTCTCCTCGTAGCCACGCCGACGAGCTTGGAGAACGCCTTCTTGAGAGTGGATGTGAATCCCAATGGAACGATTGATATCACGGATAAGAGAAGCGGGCAGGTCTTCAAAGGTTGTAATCTCTTTGAGGACACGGAGGACGTCGGAGACGAATATAACTATTCACCCGCGCTCAATTCTGAAACCATTACTTCCGCTGGTGTAAATGCCCATATTTCCCTCCTGCATAGGGGACCTGTATCCGCGACTATAAAGGTTCAGTTTACGCTTTATCTTCCCGAAAGCATAGACGAGACAAGGACCTCTCGCTCCAAAGACCTTGTTCCCTGTCCAATAACCTCTTACATCACTCTCCACGCAGGCATCCCTCGCATTGATATAGAGACGATTTTTGAGAATAAGGTCAAGGACCATCGTCTGCGGGTTCACTTCCCAACCAACCTCTTCGCCAATGATTGTTTGGCTGATGTCCAATTCGGGGTCTTGAGAAGAAATATCCAGCTGCCGAAAGGGGAAGGTTGGGTGGAGAAGCCCGTAGGGATGAAAGCTATGCAATCGTTCGTCGCAGTTGAGAGTAGAGGATTGGGTCTCTGTGTTGTCAGCGAGGGAATGCCCGAATATGAGCCTATAGATACTCCTCAAGGTGTGGATATCGCCCTTACTCTCCTCCGCAGCGTTGGCTGGTTATCAAGAGGCGACTTGCTCACCCGCCCCTATAACGCCGGTCCCCAAGTCCCCGCGCCGGAAGCCCAGTGCCTTGGAACCCATGTCGCTCGCTATGCTATCATCCCCTTCGTGAATTCCTTTGAGGAAGCAAAGCCCTGGCTCTTAGCACACCAATTCGTTGCCCCCTTGCGTTCCGTGATCACCTTCCCCAAAGAGGGTTCTCTTCCCTCACAGTATTCCCTCCTCAAGATTGAGCCTGAGGAACTCGTGTTGAGCGCTCTGAAGAAGGCTGAGAAGGAAGATGCCCTCGTCCTACGCTTTTTTAATATCGCATCTTATGAGGTTGAAGGTAGGATAACCTTCGCCGAAGCGCCCAAGAGGATAGTGCTGTCCAATCTCGCTGAAGAAGATGTAGAGGAATTGAATGCTGATAAGGAGCTGGAGGTGAAAGTTAAGCCATATCAGATAATCACCCTAAAGCTGTCCTTCTAATAGAAGAGCTTGGCTTAAATATAGACGACCCTTTGATAAGAGAGGCTCTGATTCATCCCTCACTGAAGCAGGGAGGAGAAGGGAGCTCCTATGAGCGATTGGAGTTCCTGGGAGATGCTGTCCTCGGCGTCATAATAGCTGAGCATCTCTTCAGGGAATATAGCCACTTTGATAGCGGGAAGCTATCAAGGGCGAAGGCTTATTTCGTCAGCGAGGAGCGTCTGGCGGAGGTGGCGAGGCATCTCCAATTGGGCGAGCTCATTCAAATGAGCAAGGGGGAGGAAAAGGGTGGCGGTAGGGAGAAGAACTCCGTATTAGCGGATGCTTTGGAGGCGTTCATAGGGGCTATATATCTATTGGGAGGTTTGGGGAAGGCGAGGAAGTTCGTTATGCGTGCCTTCAAGCCCCTCCTCCGCACTATGAAGGGCATCTTTCTAAAGGATTATAAGAGCATTCTTCAGGAATATCTTCAAGCAAAGGGGAAGGGTTTGCCGCAGTATGTTGTAGTAAAAGTGGAAGGACCACCCCATGAGCGAACATTCACAGTCCAGGTAAACATTGATGGGGAAGTATATGGTGAGGGGGTGGGAAGGAATAAAAAGGAAGCGAGCATGAATGCGGCGAAAAGCGCTTTGAAAAAATTGGGTTTAGAGTATAATAATTATGAATGAAGAGATAGAATTCCTCCTCTATTCTAAGGAGAGGTTGAAGAAGAAGGAAAGGGAATTGGAGGGTCTTCTTGGCACGGAAGTTGAGAGGTTACGTAGAGAGATTGAGACGGCGCTGCGATTAACGGGGGTAGGGGAGGAAGAGATTGAAAAGAAAGTTGAAAGCCAGCTGAAGGAAGTTTTGAGAAGTCATCCAAAGGGCGAGAAGGCAAGGAAGATAGCGAAAGAAATAGAGAAAATAAGACAAAAAATGGAAGGAATAGAAAAAATCTTTAGTTCTTTAAGAAAGAGGTGAATTTTTGATGGAAATAGGAATTCTAAGCCTTTCTTATTCCTTTAAGGGGTATACATTTGATGAATTTCTTGCCTCAGCTAAGGAAATTGGCTTTGATGCCTATGAGCTATCAACTGCGCCAGGAGCGCATAAGGGAACTATAAGATTCGACGAGGAAGGAATAGAGGAGATAAAAAGGAAGTCAGCCCAGATGGGTCTAAAGATTCATGCTTTGGGTGGATATACAAATTTCGTTAGGAAGAGCGCGAAGGAAATAGATGAGGAAGTCAAAAAAGTTGTGAATTACCTTGATATAGCGGAAAAGTTGGGAGCCAAGGTTATCAGGGTATTTGGTGGAGAGCCGAATCCTGATATCCCCGAAAACGAGTGGGAGGAGCTGATTGCTAAGGGGCTTAAGGAATGTGCTCCCGAGGCGGAAAAGCGAAAAATTTATCTCGGTATGGAAAATCACGGCTACATCACAAACGATGCGGAATTGGAAATAAGGGTCATTGAAAAGGTTGGTTCACCCTTCGTCAGGCTAACGGTTGATACATCAAACTATTATTGGTATGGTCATCCTTTAGCTACGGTGGAGAAATTTTACAAGCTCGTCGCCCCTTATTGTGTTCACACTCATTTAAAGGACGGAAGCGCAAGGAATGGGGTGAGAGAAAAATACATCGCACTCGCTTTGGGAGAGGGGGACCTTCCCTTGGAGCTCTTCTTGGATGAGCTCCTCAATTCATCTTACCAAGGTCCCTTATGCATTGAGTATGAGGGGGAGGAGGATGCGGAAATCGGTGCTAAAAAGGGTTATGAGTATTTAAAGAATTATTTAGCGAAGAGGTGAAAATTTGGCCAAAATAACGATAAGAACTATTAAGGAGAAAAAACAGAAGGGCGAGAAGATAGTCGCCCTGACTGCCTATGATTATCCCACCGCCAAGATACTTGACTCTCATGGCGTTGATATAATCTTAGTTGGAGATTCCGTGGGTAATGTTGTCCTTGGTTATGAGAGCACGTTGCCAGTGACTATGGAGGAGATGCTCCATCATACAAGGGCTGTTAAGAGGGGAGTGAAGAATGCTCTCTTAGTGGGCGATATGCCGTTCCTCTCCTACCAGCCGAGCATTGAGGAGGGGATAAGGAACGCGGGGTTGTTAATAAAGGCGGGAGCGGAGGCGGTGAAGATTGAGGGAGGCAGGCAGTTCGTTTCTCTCATAGAAAGGTTAACCCAATCGGGGATTCCCGTTATGGGGCATATCGGCTTAACTCCCCAATGGATTCATAGCTTTGGTGGATATAGGATACAGGGGAGAACAGCAAAGGATGCTTTAGCCCTTATTGAAGATGCCATCCTTTTGGAGAAGGCGGGAATCTTCTCTCTCGTTCTTGAGGGCGTGCCTATGCAAGTCGCCAAATTGATTACGGAAAATCTTACCATTCCCACGATCGGCATAGGAGCTGGTCCCTATTGCGATGGGCAAATCCTCGTCTTTCACGACCTCTTCGGGCTCGGGGATTTCATTCCAAAGCACGCGAAAGTTATGGTGGATTTGAAGGAAGTCATCTCTCAGGGAGTGAAGCGTTATATAGAAGAGGTAAAGGGAGGGGTTTTCCCCACCGAGAAGAACACAGTGCTTATGGATGAAGCGGAGGAAGAGACTCTGAGAAAGGAGTGGTCAAAACGAAAATCGTAAGGACGATTGACGAAATGAAGCAGATAAGCAGGGAGGCGAGAGGAGCGGGCGAGGTTATTGGTCTTGTTCCTACTATGGGTTATTTTCATGAGGGACATCTCTCCCTTATGAGAAGAGCGAGGGAGGAATGCGATTTGGTTGTCGTGAGCCTCTTCGTTAATCCAATCCAATTCGGTCCTCAGGAGGATTTTCATAGCTATCCCCGTGATGAGAAGAGGGACGCGGAGATGGCGGAAAAGGAGCGAGTGGATGTTCTCTTCATTCCCTCCGTATCCGAGATGTATCCTGAGGGCTATTCAACTTATGTTGAGGTTCAGAGGCTTACTGAGGGTCTATGCGGCAAGTTCAGACCAGGGCATTTTCGGGGCGTCACGACAGTTGTCCTCAAGCTATTCAACATCGTCAATCCCCATAAAGCTTATTTCGGGGAGAAGGATTATCAACAGTTGAAGGTCATAGAGAAGATGGTTAAAGATTTAAATCTGGATGTGGAGATAGTTCCCTGCCCAATTGTTAGGGAAGAAGACGGGCTTGCGATGAGCTCGCGCAATTCCTATCTATCCGAGGAGGAAAGAAAATCCGCCACAGTTATTTACAAAGCTCTTCTTGAAGCAAAGCGGCTTTACGAAGAGGGAGAAAGGGATGCGAGGGAATTGGAAAGCAGGGTGAGGGAAATCTTAATGAGCGAGAAATTGGTGAGAAAGATAGACTATGTGGAGGTCGTGCATCCGGAAACGCTTGAGGAGCTTGCAATGGTCGGTGAGGATGGAGCTGTTTTAGCGGTAGCTGTATGGATTGGTAAAGCGAGATTAATAGATAATATTAAACTTAAAAAGGAGGTATAGAGATGGAGAATCGTCCGAAGCGCAAATCCTGGCGAGAAAAGCTACACGAAGAGAGAGACCTTCCCAAGGTAGTTGAAGTTCCCCAGAATATGATTGGCAAGTGGGGACTTCAGCCTGGCGATACTCTCTTGATACCATCTCCTCTGGATGTTGACGAAATGATGAAGAAGGTTCCTGAAGGAAAAGTCGTCACAATTGATGAAATTCGCCAGGCGTTAGCGAAAAAGTATGGTGCCACTATCTGCTGTCCCATAACCACGGGGATTTTCGTACTTATGGTGGCGAGAGCAGCTGCGGAAGCTGCTAAAAATGGAGAGAAGGAAGTAACCCCCTATTGGCGAACATTGAAGCCCAAGGGGGCTATAAATGAGAAATATCCGGGCGGTTCGGAGGTGCAGAGGAAGCTCCTTGAAGCTGAGGGGCATAAGGTAATCAAGAGGGGTTATAAATATGTCGTTGTGGATTATGATAAAAAGCTAGCGGAGCTTTGAACCCCTCCCCATTTCCCTCTTTCCTTATAGAGAAAATAGCCAGAGCAGCCTTAGAGGAGGATATAGGCTGGCGGGACTTAACATCCTCCATTTTGGAGGATGTTGAGGCGATAGGGGTTATCTCCGCAAAGGAGGAAGGCGTTCTTTGTGGAATCCAAGTGGCGAGGGAGGTCTTCAAAATCTTGCAGGAAGATTGTCAATTCAAGCCATTGCTTAAAGATGGAGACTCCCTCGCCAAGGGTTCCCTCATCGCTGAAATAAGGGGAAAGGCAAGGACTCTCTTGGGTGGGGAAAGGGTCGCCCTGAATTTCCTCCAGCATCTCTCGGGAATAGCCACTTTAACGAGGAAGTTCGTGGAGAAAATCAAGGGGACAAAAGCGAAGATTTTGGCTACGAGAAAGACAATCCCTCTTTTAAAAGCTTTTGAGAAATACGCAGTTGAGGTCGGAGGCGGCTATTCGCATCGCTTCGCCCTCTATGATGGCATCCTTATAAAAAACAATCACATAGCCATAATCGGCAATATAAAGGAAGCGATTAAGAGAGCCAATGAGATGTTTCCCTATCAAAAAATAGAGATTGAAGTAAGGAATTTGGAGGAAGTGAAGGAAGCAATTGACGCGGGTGCGGATATAATCTTGCTTGATAATATGAGTATTGAGGAAATAAGGGAGGCTGTGAAGATTGCTCAGGGGAAAGTTATGTTGGAGGCTTCGGGAGGTGTATCGCTTGATAATGTTAGGGAGATAGCGGAAACCGGTGTTGATTTCATCTCAATAGGAGCTTTAACCCATTCCGCAAAGGCAATTGATATCCATATGGAGGTGAAAAGGTTGTGAAGATGCTATTGGCGAAGACAAGGGATGAAGATTTTACCCGAAGACTTCTCCTTTCCCTCCTGTTTGCTTTAGCAACGGGATTTGGTGCGCAAATCAGGATTCCTTTGCCCTTTACTCCCGTCCCCATAACTATGCAGACCTTCTTTGTTTTATCCTCAGGCGTCGCCCTGGGAGCTTTTTGGGGCTCTTTCTCTCAAATCCTATATATTTTAATGGGAGCCTTTGGCTTTCCCTACTTCTCAGGCTGGTCAGCGGGAGTGAAAACGATAATCGGACCTACGGGAGGCTACATAATCGGCTTCGCCATCGCAAGCTATATAAGCGGTTTGCTCACGCAAGGCGAGCTAACCCTGAAACGAATATATTTCGCTATGTGCCTCTCTGAGATAGTGATTCTCCTCTTGGGCGCCCTCTGGCTCAGCATATCCCTTCCCCTTTCACCCTATCAAACTCTTCTAAAGGGAATTCTTCCCTTCCTTCCGGGCGATATTATTAAAATCCTCGCTGGCGGTTTGTTCTCTCGTTATCTTTGCCGATGGTCAAGGGGTTGAAGCACAACACCATCGGTAAGAAACTCCTTCATTTTTCATCCATAGACTCCACTCAAGATTTAGCCCTCTCCTTCGCGAAGGCAGGGATGGAGGAAGGATTGGTCGTTTGGGCTGATGAGCAGACGAAGGGAAGGGGACGCTTCGGAAGAAAATGGTTTTCTCTTCCCTCAAAATCTTTATCTTTCTCCTTCATCTTGCGTCCTAAACTGACATCTGATTTAATCCCTTATTTATCGCTTTTCCCTGCAACTGCCTGTGCCAGTGCGTTAGAGAAACTGGGCGTGAAATGCGAGTTGAAATGGCCAAATGACATATTGATAGAGAGCAGGAAAGTCGGAGGGATATTGGTTGATGTGGAGGTGGAGGATAAGAAGATAGTATGGGCGGTTGTGGGGATTGGCATAAATGTGAATTTGGAGCTGGAAGATTTCCCCGCCGATATCAGTCAATCCGCAACATCATTGAAAATAACTTTATGTAAAAGTTTGGAAGTTTCCAAGCTTTTAAAGGAGATTTTAAAAGAGCTAAACGGGAAATACGGCTTTTGCTACACCGAAGTGGGTAGGGAGAGAATTAGAAAGGAATGGGTGGAGAGGGATTTTCTCAGCGGGAAGGAAATTGAGGTAAAGATAGGGGAGAAGGAAAGGATAAGGGGGATTGCGGAAGGGATAGATGAGAGGGGTTTTTTGAAGGTGAGGGCGGGAGAAAAAATAGTTGCAATTTCTGGAGGTGAGGTATATCTTTTGGAAAAAACAATAAAAGGAGGTTGATATATTATGCACAAGATAGGCTTCATTGGATGCGGAGGAATCGCCAATGCCCATGCACGAGCCCTTGCCTCTTTAAAGGGAAGGGTAGAGATGGTCGCCTTCTGCGACATTGAAGAGGAGCGGGCAAGATGGTTCTCCCAGACCTATACGGAGGGAAAGGCAAAGGTCTTCACCGATTACAGAAAGATGTACGATGAAGTCAAGCTGGACATAGTCTATATATGTCTTCCGCCATTTGCCCATAAGGACGATGTGGATATAGCTGCTGAGAAGGGAATTCACATCTTCATAGAGAAGCCTATTGCTTTGGATATGGAGACCGCTAATAGGATGGTAAAGGCTGTTGAGAAGGGAAAAGTGAAGTCGCAAGTTGGGTTTATGTTCCGCTTTGGAGATGCTGTTGAGGAAGTGAAGAATATGCTCAGCACCTATGGACCGGTTGGATTGATGATGGGGAGATATATGTGCAATTCCCTTCATTCAGCTTGGTGGAGGGACAAGACTAAGAGCGGAGGGCAGATAGTAGAGCAGATAATCCACATATTTGACCTCATTCGCTACTTTATGGGCGAGCCCGAGACGGTATATGCGAGATGGAACAACATCTTCCACAGGGATGTGCACGATTACACAGTGGAGGATGTAAGCGGGACGGTGATAACATTCAAAGATGGAGGCATAGCCACGGTCTCTGCAACGAACGGAGCGATTCCCGGAAAGTGGATAGCCCAGCTCGACCTCATAGCGAAAGGGATAACCGCCAATTTCATAGACGCGAATCACGCTGTCATCTATCAGACACTCATGCCTTGGGAGAAGAAGGTAGAGGTTTCCTCAAACAAGGACATATACTTAGCGGAGACATTGGACCTTCTTGACGCGATAGAGAACGACAGGGAGGCGAGGGTTCCGATGATAGAGGGAGCGAAAAGCCTCCAGCTTGTCCTCAGCGCCGCCACCTCTGCTGAGAAGGGAGAGATAATCAAGATTTAGCTTTTATTAATTGGAGACTATAGGTATAAGGAGGGATTGAGAGATGAAAATTTTGGCGGTATGCGGGTCGCCTCATAGGGAGGGTTTCTCTCCCAGATTGCTTAAGTCCGCTGTTGAAGGAGCAAGGGAAGCGGGCGCAGAGGTTGATGTCGTCCTTTTGGCGGAAAGGAAGGTCAAACCCTGCCTCGCCTGTCCCAACCCTCCCTGCTGGACTTCTCTTGATTGTAATATCAGGGACGACGATGGTCTCGCTTTGAGAAGGATGTTTAATGAGTGTGACGCTCTGATTATCTCTGTACCCGTCTATTTCCTCACTATAAATGGTTTGACAAAGGATTTCCTTGATAGGATGAGGAACTACGGGAATAACGGCAAGCCAGCTTTCCCTATCGCCGCTGCGGGAGGGACTGGGAAAGGTTGCGTTAAAGCTCTCCAAGACCTATCCATCTCCCTCACTGTCTTCGGCTTCAGGGTTGTTATGCCGATGCCGGCTACTCGTTATAACGCCGAGGAGGCTATAGAAGAGGCAAAGAAAAGGGGAAAGAAATTGGTGGAGGAATTTAAGGAGAGAAAGCCTTTTTCCAGTCTTGCTGAGGGATATAAATGGCTAAACTCTCAGCCCTATATGGACTGGGATTTGGTGGATGAGTTGTTGTATTTGGTTAGAATAGCCATTGAGGGAATAAGGAGGAAGGGCAGGGAGGATTTAGCTTCTCAATTTGAGGAAGAACTCTTGGAGTTGGAGAAATATCCTGAGAATCTATGTGAGAGAGCTTACGCTCTTCACGAAAGGACGATGAATACTTTCAATTCCATTTAAGAAATGGATAATGGAGATTGCAACGCCCGAGTGCTTAAGCGCTCGGGCGTTGCAATGAGATAGCGTCGAGTCTTTCTCGTCTCTCAAGAAAGGAAAATCAACTAAATTGTTATGAAGGAAATGTTAAACATGATTTTGAAATGATGGTGTTAGGGTGGAATTAAAATAACGAAAAGGGCAAAATGGCTCATGTGAAAACTATACCCATAGATGCGAGCCCACCGTAGGCGGAGGTAGCAATAACAAAATGGTATGGTTCGTGCTACATTTTATGGTCTTTCAAGCTCGCCCCAGGGAGAGCAGGGTGGTGTGCCTATGACTTTCGCCTTCTCCCAATGGCTATCGTTGAATTCCATCCTTTCCCATCCCTCTTTCCCTTCCCCAACTTTCCAATTCCCATCGCTTATGAGAATGACCTTCTTTTCCTTCCCTGCCTCAACTTGAAGCAATAAACCTGCGGGACCATCTTCGTTTACGCATTTCACTGCGATTAAATTCCTTCCCTTTTTAAGCAAGCGACTCACATCGTATTTCTCAACTGTTTCCCATATCCCATCTCTTCCGACGAGCTTGCCGTTAACATAGAGTTCATATCTGTTATCTGCCGTGATGTAGAGGAAGATGGGAGAAGTAAGCGATTGTAGCTCAAAGGGTTTGCGGAAGCATACTGTGCTGGCTTCGTTTTCCCTTCCCTCCATCCATATCCATTTCCCCTTCCAAACGCTTTTCCTTTTCTTCACCTTTGGAAATTCTTTTCCGCCCGGAAGGGATGTAAAAACAAATGTCTCTCCTGGTTTCAACTTCTTAAAAATCCTAAACTCATATCCCTTCTTTTGGCAAGTTATCTCAACGGAATTCCTCGTGACCCTTATCTTCAAAGGGAGATTTCTATAACAGAGATTCTCAACCTCAGCGAATTTAAGGGCGGAAGGGAGGTTCGGCTTTATCTTCAAGCCCTCTACATCGGCGTTTATCCCCATTATTCCATAGAGAAAATATGTGGGAACGAGACCGCTTTCAGGGAAGGGAAGGTCAACTCCAACCTGACCGGGATTTTCTTGCTGGGGGATTTCTCCCCTGAATAATGGTGCACCTCCGCACAATTTATCAGGTAGTGAATATCTGTTCAAAATCTCCCAAAAACGCTTATACGCGTTGTCGGCTCCCAGATATCTTGCCCTGACCATCAAATCATAAAAAGATGTATAGAGAATAGCGCCGCCATCTTGGCATTGGTCTCCATAGGGGGTGCCGAACCACCATTTCACCCACCAACTTGGATAGGGTTCCTGCGGTTCATTTCTCATAGGATTGTGGATTGTATTTGCTCGAGGCGCGAAAATCCATTTGCTGTAGGTGTCGGGCAAGCCGGATGAGGTTGGCTCGTTCTCCATCCAATGATAAATCCTTTTCGCTTTCTCCTCATCGCCCAATCCATAGAAAAGAGCTTCTAAATTGAGAAAAGTGAAGCCGTAGTCGTGTTTACCACCATTCACATCTATACAGCCTATGAAGCGTCCCTTTTCCTCATCCCAGAAATTTTTCGCATAGGCTTCCTTCGCTTTCTTCATCATCTCTTCATAAAATGAGGGTGGATGTCTCAATTCGTATTTATCTCCCTTTATCCCTTTCCTTTCCAAAAGTCCCTCTATCTCCTTCATAGCTTGCAGGGAAGCATAAAAGTAAATGCTACAATATCCATCTCTATAGCCGAAGGGAAGGATGTCCCAATAGTTTGAGCTATGGTCATCCAATCTCCCCATTACATCTTTGGAATTTGTGATGATTATTCCCTCTTTCTCCCCCTGTAAATCCTTCAACTGATATTTCATAGCCATCCTCAATCTACCGATTTGTTGTAATAGGAATTCTTCATCTCCCGTCCAACAATACCAACGCCAGACGGCTAGGATGAGCTTGGCGCAGGTGTCAAAATGCCTGGTGTCGTATTCTGGCCAGCCAAGAGGCCACCCCTTCAAATCTCCCCAAGTATAAACATATCCATCCTCGTCAATCCTTATGCTCTCTATGCTCCTCTTTTCCCCTTCTTTCAATGGGGAGCAGGTCCAATCCCTTATGAGGGCGTCCCATTCCTTCCAAGTAGGAGAACCACCTCCACCGGGAGGATAGGTAAAGGCGCGCTCGTAATAGAAGCGATTTAAAAGGGCGTTAAGTCTGGGGTCTGAGGAGCGGAAGCGAGGGAAAAAATCGGGAAGCCAATTTGAATGGGGAACGACGGTAATTTTAAAGAAGGCTTTGGTGGTTTCTTCTTTTCTCTGAGGGTTGGCATAGAAGTGGAAATGCATTGTATCTTCTTCCATTGTCCAGGAAAGCGATAAGGCTTTGCTTGAGAAGATCAGGTCGTAGTTTCCCGTTCCCGTTGCTCTTATCCAATCACAGGGAGATAGATTTGGGTCGCTGTGGTACCTTCTCTTGAGCTGTTCTATTGGATAATATTGTCCAATGCTCGTGAAGAACCTGCTGAAGAGGATTCCGCTTTCCCTTGAGACATCATATCCTGATTTCTTCCAAGGGGTGGAGAGAGGAAAGTAGAGATTAGATGGCGAAGTTTTTAACTGCCCTTCAATATAAAGCTCGTTTTTCCTGAGCGAGAAAGTTAAATCCGTTTCGCTGATTTTCTCCCATCCATCAAGCCGAATTGTCCTATCTACATCCGATTTAATGACGCCGTTTGTGTAAGCCTCCCCATCGGGAAAGCCATTACGAGTGCTCCACCATCCAATTGTTCCTTTAGGTTCCCTCATCTCAATGTAATAATTTCCAGGTGGAAGGGGAGGGTAGAAGGAGAAGCCGTGCCAGGAATTATCAGGAACATTCTCTAATCTCTTGCTCGCTATTATTTCACCGTTCGGACCATCTCTTCTCAATATTAGGGTCAGTGAGGAATCCTTCGTTCCCCAGGTGGGGATTAAGACCTCTATCTTTTTAAGGAAGATATTGGGAAGGCTAAGGGTTTGCCCGAGGGCACCTTCAAGCATCTCAGCGAACTCATTGCCTAACTTAATTCTTCGTGTTTGGCAATAGGTTAGCCCTTTAAATATAAGCCTATCTTTTTGCCTCAACACGGATTTGGGAGGCAGGACGAACCAGTTTGGGAGAAAATCCTTTAGGATATTTTCTCCATATCTTCCTTTTCCTGTAGGGTCAAATGAGAGTAGGGGCTTTTCTCCGAGGCTCAACCGAATATAGCCATTGGATATTTCCCAACTTCCCTGTCCCCAAAGGAGAAGTGGAAGGCAAAAGAGGAGAACAAAGCGTTTCATAGGCAATGCACCTCCTATTTTGTGAGGAGCTGAAATTCGTATATCGTTGGACCTTCAGTTGCTGAAAGGATGTTCAATCTCCAATAGCGAGCTGTTATGGGGACGAATCTTCGCTTGAAATCCTTTCCTATTTTCGTCCCCATTAAAATCGTTTTCCATTTGCTTTTGTCATCTTCCCTATATTCTATGGCGAACTTATTTACCCTCTCCCCGAATTCCACTGCTTCAACTATTCTCACTCCTTTGATGGTTTTCGCCTTTCCCAAATCGACTTCCAGCCAGGCAGAATAAGTGCCCCAATCGGTAGCCCAGCGAGTTGTTTCGTCTCCATCTACTGCTTTATCAGCTCCGAAGCCGGGCATATTTTGGAAGACATTTGAAGCTGTTGCCTTTAGCTCTGGCAGGCTTGCGCCCGGGCGAGGGCGGATATCCTTTGCTGGACCATCAAGAACAAGCTTGACAACCGTCACCAGCTCGTTTTGATGCTTTTCTGGAACGATGATTCTCAATGATTTCTCATCCTGCTCAACTTTTAAATCGCCACCCGTTAAGAGCGTATATTTTACTACCTTTCTCTCTATTGTAGGAAGCTCTATTTTATCCTCGTCGAAGTTGAAGATGTAAAGATAAATGCTATTTCCTTTATAGGTACTCGCACCCCAAACTCCCGGCATAAATGGACCTCCCCTTGTCCCATAGATTCCCTCCCCGAATTTAGCCAGCCATTTCCCTATTTCCCTCAATCTCTCCGCCTGTCTTTCCTCTATTTCACCCTCGGGCGTGGGACCCACATTTAAAAGGAGATTTCCATCCCCACCTGCGCATCCGATGAGTAGCCGAAGACATTGCTTGAGAGATTTTATGTTATCGTTCGGTTTCCAAGCCCATTGAGTTCCCAATGTAATGCAGCTCTCCCAAGCCCTATTCGTATTGAATGCCCCAACAACTTGCTCCGGTGTATCGTAGTCGGCAGGCAAGCCAGAACGGTTATTGATTATCGCTTTGGGCAAAATGCTATGAATCGTCTTGATTAACTCATCTGCTCGCCATTCCTCAGGGGAATGTTCCCACCCGCCATCAAACCAGATTCCATCGGGATGGTATTTCTCGCATAACTCCCTTATCTGCCCGAACATAAAATCAAGATAGCGATTGAAGTCGGTTTTGTAATCGGGATGATACCAATCGCAGAGTGAATAATAGAACATAACCCTCAATCCTTCTTTTTTGCAGGCTTTTGTTAATTCACCTATGAAATCCCGTTTCGCGGGAGTGTTCATCGCATCGTAGTCGGTTAGAGCGCTATCAAACATTGAAAACCCATCGTGATGTTTTGTGACTATAACTACATATCTCGCTCCTGCTTCCCTGAAGAGCTTAGCCCATTTTTCCGAGTTGAATTTCTTTGGGTTGAACTCCTTATAAAGGTTATCGTAAACCTCTACGGGTATCTGGCTCCCCCTTGACCAACCTATCTCCGTCCCCTTAAGGCTGACCGGTCCCCAATGGATGAAGATTCCGAATCTTCCTTCACGCCACCATCTAATCCTATTTTCATATGCTTCCCTACTTTCTCCCGGTATACTGGAGATTACACTTTGCCCGATGGAAGAAGATACAGCGAGAATGGAGATAAGAAACGCTATCACGAAAAGATATTTCTTCAACCTAATCAACCACCTTTCATTTATTCAATGAACTCGTGGTGGAAAACGCTTTAGCTGGCTCCTTGATAATAGCCCTAACCAGAAGCCAGGAGGTAAAAACGAAGAAAAAGGATAACAAAAAGGAAGCTCTTATGCCTATCACACCAGCCAAAACTCCGCCAGTGGCTGGTCCGATTAGATTTGCCAGCAATGATGCGCTATTTACGAGTCCGTATACGCCTCCTCTTCTCTCGGGGGGAACATTGTAGGCTATTATGGATTGAGTTGAGGGTCCCACTCCAGAGGAAAAAAAGCCGAGGATTATACGGAGAACCCCCAATTGGTAGGCGTTCCTTACGAGAGCGTGGGGGATATAGCAGAGGGATGTGCCGAGCGTACAGATTAGCAAAGTGGATTTATAGCCATTCTTATCGGCTCTTTTCCCCCAAAGGGGAGTTGCGAAGATGTTAACTATGCCGGTGGAGGAGAAAATCAAGCCGGTAACAGTCGCTAAAATGTTTTTCCTAACGCCAAGTGTGGAGATGAAGAGAGGCAAGACTGGTTGAACGAGCATAATGCCGAGCTGCATAATGAAAGTTGTGAAGGCAATTGTTAGTAGCTCCTTTGAATGGAAGAAGAAAGAGATATTTTCTCTCAATCCATATGTATTTCCTTCTCCTAAATTGGATTTCCTCTCTTCTTTAACAAGGATGAGAACCGTTATAGCGCTGATGAGTCCGCAGAGTCCTGTTAGCTTGAATATTTGGCGGTATCCCATCATATCGGCTAAGATGCCGCCAAAGAAGGGACCGACGATACTTCCCGCAATCATTGAAGTTTGCAAAAACCCGATTGAGAAGCCGAGGAATTCCTCAGGCACTGAGGTTGTTATGAGAGCCATAGAGGGACCGACGAAACCCCCAAGGATTCCGTGGAGCGCGCGCAGAATGAGGAGTTGCCGCACATTTTTCACGAACCCCATCAAAGTAATAACCACCGATACCCCGAACATAGCCCGAAGAATCATCTTTTTTCTTCCATAAAGGTCGCCGATAGTTCCCCAGATGGGAGCGAAGAAGGCGGAGAAGAGGAAGGGGATGCCGAAGATGATACCGCTCCAGCGAGCCGAGGATGCAAAGTCCTTAACTCCCAGCTCCTGGATATAGAAGGGGAGGAATGGCATCACCAAGCTCATGCCGATGAAGATAAGGAGTTGGGCAGCCCAGAGGGTATAAAGATTTTTACGCCATTGTTGCATTATAATTAAAGATTAGCCAATGGAACTATTGAAGGCAAGTTTTTTGAAGGGACTTTTATTTTTTGCGAGGCTTCCCGGAAAGGGTGGAATTAAAATAACGAAAAGGACAAAATGACTCATCAAAAATCTATACCCATAACCCATACACGCAGCCCGATGAAGGAGGACTTGACAATGAGAGCGAGGTCAGAACCTCGCTCTATAAGGAATTTTCATTCAGACCTATGCCCCTAAGGGAATTCGGAGTGGTTATTGCGTTATAAATTTTTATTGCTTTTATTTTTCTATTGTTTTATAATCCTTTTGACATTGGTTTAAAAAGGAATATAATTGATAATAGAAGAAACTAAAAAGAAGGAGGCGGGTTATGCCTAAAAAGATTTTAGTTGTAGATGATGAAAGACCGATAGTCCGGCTGGTCCAAGTAAACTTGGAGCATGCCGGCTATGAGGTAGTAACTGCCTATGATGGCAAGGAAGCTTTGGAGAAAGTCGAACAGGAGAAGCCGGACTTAATCATTCTTGATGTTATGATGCCTCAAATGGACGGATTTGAGGTTATGCAAAGGCTGCAGGCTAATCCCAAAACAAGGGATATTCCCGTCATTATGCTTACCGCTAAGGCGCAGGATGCTGATGTTTTCAGAGGTTGGCAATCGGGTGTAACCCTCTATCTCACAAAACCCTTCAGCCCCTTTGAGTTAATAAGCTTCGTGCGCCGAATATTCAGAAGCCTTGAGGAGGAAGAGGTAGAGAAACGCTACGAGATATGAGCACGGATAAGTTGTTGCTTTCTCTCCTCTTGGCGGGAGGAACAATCTGCGGAGTCATCCTCTTTTCCTTGTTTGCTCATAGGGAAAAGAGGGAATTGGATTCTGTATTGAAACTCTGTAGAGAGAAGTTAGAAGCTGTTGAGGCTATGCTCAATCAAATGTAACCTCTACCTCATCTCCCTTCTTCAATTTAAGCGCTGAACGAGCTGAACCCAAATTTAGGGAGATTTCAAGAAAACCACTGCTACCCAAGATAGCTAAAGGGGTTAGCGGTGGTTTTTCAGCATAGGAGGATGACAAGCCCTCTATCGTTCTTACACCAACCTTTATTTTCAATGCTTTTTTATCTCTTATTAGTTCCTCGGAGATATTCGTTATAGCGTTGCCGAAATGGTCGAAGCCGATTATTTCACCGATAATTCTCTTCTCTTCGCAATAAGGGGAGGGTAGTGAAAGTCTCACGATTTCTTCTACTTTTCTTCCCACAGCGGAAGGCTTTATTCCCAAGGATAGGTATCCTGCTACCGGGGCGAAAATATCCCTTCCATGGAAGGTGTGACTTACTTTTTCCAAGACGAAATAGGGATTTTCAATTATATACGCGGAGAATTCCTCCACTATAGCGAGAGATAAAAGACCGTTGTCTGGACCGACAAAAATATAGCTCGGGGTTTCCACCACAATCGGATGGCGTTGGGAGCCGACTCCGGGGTCAACAACTGCAAGATGAATCGTTCCAAGTGGGAAAAATCGGTAAGCGGAACGCAGGATTAAAGCCCCCTGCAGGATATCCTGAGCCCCTATACAATGGGTTATATCTACTATTCTCGCCGAAGGGTTTATGGAAAGTATGACGCCCTTTACTATCCCAACAAATGGGTCCTCTAGACCGAAGTCTGAGGTAAAGGTGATGATTCCGTTTGGCTTCACCTATTTACTGGTTTTGCTCTTCTGGAATGACTATCTGGATTTGGCTTAAATTCTGGGGAAGAGCAGGCTTTTTCTCACTGAAGGTTACCTTGAATTTCATATTCATTTCCATATCCATAGAGAAACCACCAGCAGGTCCAAGCTCTCCTTCTGGAGGGGTCATATTCATTGTCATCTTCAATGTGCCAACTTGGGAGCTCATTTGTCCCTTCTCATAATTGAAAAGCATATCGGATTTTGTCTCCATTTTACCACTCATTTGGAGTGTGGGTACCTGCCCAGCTTCACCACCAGCTTGCGCTCCAGGCATACCTATAGGCATCGCGAAAGTGAAAGGTGTGGGAGGAATATCTATTTTTATTCTGGCGAGTTTTTGGTTTTCCGCCTCAACGAAGCCTACAAGGTTCATCTTGTAAATCATGTTCATCTTTCCAAAGGGCAAGTTGAGCTCCATCTTCTGCTCCCATTTATCTCCAACGCCGACAGCTTCCTCAGGGAAAACGGCGAATCCAGACATAGATTGTATCATCATATTTGGGTCAAAACCTGCGAAAAGGTTCTGTTGTCCTGTGGGAAGAGCCGTTAGAAATCTGATTATATTGCCTTTCTTCCCTATCCTCAATCTAAATGCTTGGGAGTTCGCTTGTTGGGGGAAGGGCATAACCTGTCCCATTATTTCCATTTTACCATCAACAAAACGGGTCTCTATATCAGCTGCTCCGTCGCTGTAAGTCTTCAGCGTCTTCATGGACATAATGAGAGCCATGTTAATTGGGAAAGCAGGTGGCGTTCCTTGTGCCTGCACGCTTTGGGGTAGTTGAAGATTCACCTGTCCCTGGATGATGGTAAGGGTATAAATCGTCTGCCCTTCCTGGAATTTATATTCCAGGTTTATCTTCTCCTGAGCTCTACCTAGGGGGATAATAACCAATGTCAAAGCAAAGAGAAGAATCAAACAAGCAAACCGTCTCATTTTTCATACCTCCCTTTTATTTTATCTCAATTATTTAGATGCATACCGTTTGGCTAAAGTTTCTCTATTTCTAAAATTATCGTGCTTTTTTCGTCTACATTCACTTTTTGTTTTTGAGGATTGTAATAGTAGCCCTTAGACTGAATTAACGTGTTAAATTTTCCCTGGAGAATTCTTACATCGGAGGCGAGGACGAGGAATGTTCCGTTTCCTTTGATTGTCGTTTTCATATTAGATTGAGGAGACGACATAGAATAGCTCATCTCGGGAATAGTCATTGATACCCTCACACATTTTTGACCTTTATAAGTGGACTCGCCGAGATGTCTTAGGATGATATGGGATTTTGGGTTATTCGGGTCCGGAAGCTTTAGTGTGCTACCCTTGGCGAATTTTTTGGGAATGGGCAATGTGGCGGCGAGGAAGGGGACGAAGCTGGGTGGAATGGAGGCAAGCAATGGACTCTGCTGTTGGGTTAAGAAGGAAGCTTTGCCATTTTTGTCTATCTTTATCGTGAAGGACGTGGGCTGTTGAGGTGGTTGCTTATGGGAAGGAGAGGACGGGAATTTGGGTGTTATCTCAATAACAATTGATTTATCCGCTCCCACTGCCTTTATCTTCTGAACCAATGTCAGCTCCATATTAGTCGCATTTCCCTTTTGGGGGACGATGGAGATTTTCACTTTGTAAGTGAACTGTTCACCCACTTTAGGGAGGGCAAGGACAAGCGAGACGATGGATAAAACAGAGAGAATCTTTTTCATCTCAATTTCTCCTCTTTTTCTATTATTATGTCATATCTCTTTGACACTTGCAAAGGGGAAACTTCAACATCGTCTACCAGAACGACTTGGGGACTCCCGATTGCCCAAAGGCGGAAGAAGGGATTGATTTCGGGAGGGAAATAGCCGGTTGGGACCTCTACCTCGTATCTATGCCATTCACCATCGTTTATGAGAGGAACAACGATTTGTTCAAAATCATATTTCTCATTCCAATAAAAGTTCGTCCTTAAAAGTCCTTTTCCTTCCAATACCTTGGCGTAGAATGCAACTTTATATTTTGCATTGGGAGTAACTTTGAGGGAATCGTTCATAATGAGAGAGAAGCCCTGTCCAGTGGGAAGAGGAAGTAAGGCACATCCTTTCCCGCTGTGTGCCTCCTTAGTGTAATATTGGGCGTTATCAAAATGCCACCATTCCCCTTCGTTTTCAAACGAGGGATTTAAAAAGCTCTCTCCTGGAAGCACGAAAGAGGAAAGCTTGGAATATCTCTTGCCACCTCGGGAATAGTAAATTAGGAAATCTCTCGCCTTACCTGCCTCGCTTTTCCCGTTTAGAAGGAAGCGAAGCTCTCCACTTGCCTTATCAAATAGGCAAGGTCTTTCCCCTATCACTTCCATCCTTTCGTTCAACTCAAGAACTTTTAAGGAGCTTTCCACGATATCCTCATTTAGGGGAAGATTCACAGTCGCAACTTCGTTGACGAGCGCTTCTTTTGGGATAACTGTGAGCTTAAGGCGATTTGTGCGATAGGTGTCAAGCCAGGGAGGGGAGTAGGAATAGGTTGATTGCTCCTTTCCCAATGTTCCCTCTTTGGGAATCACGACCAGAGGTGGATTTTTGAGATTTTCGTACTCCTCCTCCGCCACGATTTGATATCCGGGATGAAGCTTTATTAATAGGTCAACGAAACAGCTTTTGCTCTCCTTATTAATGAATTCAACCCAAGCATAGCTGCGTGGTCCCGCTTTCCCTCTCTGGGGAGGGAAGAAGCCATAACGAACATCGCTGACATTTGCTTTCTCTTTCAATATAAGAGAGATGCTCTCGGGGAATTTAGCCGGTTGCATTAAGGTGATGAATGGAGGGACATAGCTTCCCTGCCTCCAACCGAAATGAGGGGATGGTTCGTTGGAGTCAATCCCGATGAAATTTGGGTAAATTTTTGAAAGGGAATGGCGGTTTAATCTGAGGGAGAAGGGAAGAATCTCGGCATATTTCCTCTTCGGCTCTACTTCTGAGCGGACTCGGAAGAAATCCTTGAAAGCGTAGACCTCCACATACTGCCTCGCCATAATGGAATCGTCCTCGTAGGTTATGAGAAGGGAAATCGAGAGGGGCGAGGAATCCAAGATTTGGATTTTCCCTCTTCCTTCAGCTTGATGTTTAAGATTATCCTTAATGAATTTATCCGAAGTGATGGCGGGATTGAGAGGGTCGAATTTACCGAACTCCCCATAGGAGGCGCCGAATATCCCGCCCGCGTAATCCTTGTTCGTTAGCTTGGATATGAAGGAAGTCAAAGAACCTCCTTTATTCTCATCAAAGGCGAGGGAGAAATAGGAGTTTTCTATTCTTACAATGCTTCCTTCTCTTTTTAGAGAGAGGTCTGTGGAGGGAGAGGGTTCTGACTTTGTGATGTAATAGATTGAAAAGCCTTGGGGAGGAGCAATGGATGAGAAATAGAGCTTGCCATTCCTATAATAATGGGGAACTAAAAAGCCCTTTTCGTTCTTTATGCTTGCCTTTCCTTCTTTCCACGGTATAGCCACTATTTCGTTATCAAGAGGGGTAGGGCGAGGGTTGAAAATAAGGATTGGTTGAATCGCTCCCTTCACTGAAGGTAATGAGGTGGGATAGAGGGCAAAATAGATTGTTTCCTTTTTCTCCAACCTCTTATGTCCAGCAAGGTAGCTAATGGTTAATTCCTGAGGAAGGAGGGTGAGTGATTGGGATTGTGAGGAAGGGGAGGGTAGGGGGACTTCTCGTTCTTTGCCCGCCTTCAATTCCCCACCCTTTATCTTCTTGCCAGCTATCTCAATAGAGATGTCCTGCGCAGTTGCGGTTTGGATATAGGGATTAGTCTCGTTTTTGATTGTTAATATCGGTTTCTTAAAATCTATCACTTTGTTAACTATTACTATATTGGGTGTATCCATAACGATGAGTGGTCTAATGAAAACAGATTTTCCCCAATTCCCCTCAAACTCAATGACCACTGTCTTCCTTCCCCAATCTATATCCTTTCTTGATTTAAAGGGGAAGCCGACCGTTTTCCTTTCCTTGGGTTTTAAGGAGACATTTATTTCCTCGCTAACGAGACTGGGAAAACGGGCTCTTAAACGGACTATTGCTTTTTGAGGAACAGCTGTAAGGTTCTGAATCTCGAGAGGGATGGTTGTTTCATCGCCCTGAACGATGGCGAAGGAGGTATTGAGGAGTTTGAGGGGTGAGAAGACGAAGGCGTAGGAAGAGAAGTAGGATATTTTGTCATTGAGTTTCAAAAAACCTTTCTCCTTCTCAACCTTCACCTGTTGGAAGATATTGCCATCCTTATTCAGCGCGATTGCCTCAGCAATCGGCAAATGCTTGGCTGGAAGTCGGATGCTAACGGAGGGTTGCTTCGTGATATCAAAGTTGTAGGCAAGCACGAAAGCGGTGTTTCCATCCCAGTATACATTCCCGATTACATTTTCGCCACATACATATTCGGGTGGTTCAAGACCAGACCATTTGAGGAGAGCTCTCCAATACCTTTTATCCGAAATATCGCTTAACGAGCCATTGATATAGTAAACCTCGCTTTGATAGTAGGGAATCACGATATCACGAGGTGCGTTTGAAAGCTTGTAGTGGGAAATGATGTTACCTTTTGTGATGGTGAGTAAGGGGAACTTTGCGAGAGGAATGGGGAAAGAAAGGGGAAGAAAGTCCTTTTGGAAAACGATGCTATCCTTAGGGATTGAGTAGATGTTCTTTCTGTCCTCGGCGGGGAAATTCGGCGTTGATAATTGCAGCCAATCCAATGCTATATTGCAGACTCTATTCTCGGAGGGAAATCTTTGAGGGTCAAGCTGGGAGGGTATGTTTGCTTTCTTGAAGTCAAAAACGAGCTCGCCAATGTAGTCGTCCACAAGCCGAGAGGGGATTTTCAGCTCGTAGATATGCCAATCGGGAGCTATTTGAATTTTCCCCACTTCTTTACCGTTGAGCCAGACGGTGATTTCATTATCCCAGAGGGCGGTAGCACGAAAGCGAAGGACGAGGTCTCTTGATGGTGAGAGGGGAAGGAGAAAGACGGTCCTCGTTCCGGAACTTGGTATCCATCTAACGGTCAATCTCCTCTCCGATTTCCCAAATGCCTCTGGCGGTAGCGCCCCCCAATCTTCCTGGAAAGATGTTCCTTTGAGGATGAACTTTTCATCACCTTTCTCCCCTACATCAATGAAGACATTTAAATCCTTTCCCTTGGCTAATTTTCTCGGCTCCTTTTTTTCGATTAACCCAAAAATCCTCCCTATCTGAGGGGTGCCGGAAATAATGAGTTTTCTATTTCCCGATTGTAGCCAGCGAAGGAGGATGGTGAGTATTTCCTCATTATTCTGATTATAACCGAAGCCTACACCGCAAGATGGAGCGATTACAATTTTGAATCGGGAGAGGGTCTTTTCGTCGAGGAGGTCATCGGGAATGAGGTCGAAGGGTACATTGAGTTGGCGGAGGGTTTGAATCGTTTGATAGAGCTCCTGTATATCTCCCTCTCCTGAGAGGAGGGGCCATTCGTTTAAGATAAGGGCTACCTTCGCGTTTTTGCCGAAATTCTTTAGAGATGGGAATATCTCCCACATAAGTGTTGCCCAGAAGAGGTTTTTCTCGCAGAATTTCTTCCCATACTCAAAGCAAGGCTCAAGGTTTGAACCTTCCCACCACTCGTTCCAGGAGAGGTGGAGAAGTGCCTCGGAATAGCGCAAAAGGGCGCTACACCAAAACCTATCAAAGTGAAGGGGTTCGGGAGGATAACAGGTGCCGGGAATCCTTATCTCCCAATCAGTGTAAAAATTTTTGAAATGGTCGAAAAAGACCGTATTATATTTTTTGGCAACGATTGATTGAATGAAGCGTTGGACATCCTGCTCCTGTGGTTGACCGAAGATGCCGCCGTAGGAATGGGGACCGCCCAAGGTCTTGGCAAAGAGGGAGTAGCTGAAGCCCATAAATGGCTCATAACCCACATCAAAAGAGACCCTCATCCCTGGGAGATTGAATTCCTCCTGAACGAGTTTATCAAGCTTTTCCCATTCCCTTTTCCATATCTCATATTGATACTTTATGGAAAAAGCCCTTTGATGACCTGTTGTATTGAAATTCATATTAATTTCCTCAAACGAAGGGAAATTGGTGCCCCATTTCTTATTCAAGTCCTCTATTGAGGGGTAAATTGAGCGGAGGTAAGAGCGAAAGCCCTCGTTATCAATCGTGGTTTGGGGGAAGCCGTTGCGGGAATAAATCAATTTAAAGGGAAACCCATTGAGCCTGGCAAGGACGGGAGAGGAGGAGAAAAGCTGCAGCCATAGATAGGTATCTCGTTTTTGAGAGATATTGTTTGAGAAATACTTCGTATCAAAGTTCCAGCCGTCTTGGTAATAGGACATCCAGATGTCGTAGCCCTCTTTTTGGAGGTCCTCCGCTGCCTTAAAGAGGATTTTTTCCCTCATAACGCCGCCCTCACCAAGCCAATCGGGGCTCCAATAATCTATGAAGTGATGGGTTATTCCCCATTCGCAGGCTTGTCTAAGGGAGCGTTTGTTGTCCTTATATGTGCGGGAATCGTAATATCCGCTTAGGGGAGTATTGTAAACTCCGCCAAGCCAATTCCCCAATTTTTTATCATAATCCCAGGTATACCAATAGAAATAAGTATCGCAAATCCAGGGACGTTCAAGGGGAAAGGCGGGAATAATAAAAAAGAGGAGCGCGAGCAAAACCGCGCTCCCCTTTTCTTTCTTTTTGGTGGACATTCATCCCACCTCCTTAATTAAAATCTCTTTCGTAGGAAAGTGGGGATGTCCAGCTCTTCCTCAATAGGAATAGGAATTTCTACTTTTTCCTCCTCCAGTTTTTCCTCTTCTTTTTCCTCTTTCTCTAACTTAAAAGAGGGGATTTCCTGCTTTATTGGTTGGAAGCCCGTGGCAATTACGGTGATTTGTATCTTGCCCTCCAAATCATCCTTTATAACCACTCCATATTTCACATCGCTTTCACCTGCATCAGTGGACTGGGTGAGGAACTCAAGCGCTCTGTGGACATCGTTTTTGAGGGAGAGGTCTTTTCCTCCCGTGATGTTTACGAGCAATTTCTTGGCACCAGTCATTGAGGACTCTAAAAGGGGGCTATTAATAGCCGCTTTCGCTGCTTCCACGGCTCTATCCGGTCCTTCGGCAACACCCATACCCATAAGTGCTGTTCCTGCCCCAGCCATAACCGATTTGACATCGGCGAAATCTACATTTATCAGGCCGGGAACGACGATGATATCCGATATCCCTTGCACCGCTTGACGAAGGATATCATCAGCCAATTTGAACGCCTCTAAAAGGGGAAGGTCATTTTCAACAACATCCAGCAAGCGGTCGTTAGGAATAACGATAAGCGCATCTACCTTTTCTCGTAGTGCTTGGATTCCTTCCTCCGCTATTTTCGCTCGCATTGCCCTCTCCACGCTGAAGGGACGGCTAACAACGGCAACACATAGGGCACCTATCTCCTTTGAGCGGGCTATCTCCGCGATTACGGGAGAAGCTCCTGTGCCCGTTCCCCCTCCCATTCCCGCTGTTATGAAGACCATATCGGCGCCTTCCATAGCCTTTCGTAACTCCTCTTTGTCCTCCTCAGCTGCTGCTTTCCCTATATCGGGATTGCCTCCCGCCCCCAACCCGCCTGTTAGCCTCGCCCCGATTTGTATCTTGCGAGGCGCCTTGGAGAGAGCCAACACCTGCTTATCGGTGTTGACCGCCACGAATTCTACTCCTTCTACTTTCGCCTCGATCATTCGGTTCACCGCGTTGCAGCCGGCTCCACCGACGCCGAGGACAATGATTTTCGCACCTATAATATCTTCTTTGTTAAGCAATTTCAATGCCCCCTTTCAAAAAGATGACTAAAGAAATTATATATGTGATGAAAAAATCTCGCAAGTAGATTTTTCCTTCCCATAGGTTTTTGGTAGAGAAATTGATACCTATAGGAGTAGAGAACCAAACCCACTACTGTTGAATGAAGAGGGGAAAATGGCATTTCTGGTGGGTTTTTAACCCCTTTTGGTAAGCCAACGCGAGCCGGCATATGCAGGGTCTTTTCTGCGAGCAATTCTATGCCGGGAAGGAGGGAGCTACCGCCCGTGAGAACTACTCCCCCGGGCAATAAATCCCCCACTTTGGCTTTCCTTATCTCCTCGGCGGCTAATTGAAACAATTCGGTCAAGCGGGCTTCTATTATCTCTGCGAGAATACGACGAGGATAATAGCGGACCTCGTCCCTTGCCAAAGTCTTAACCTCTATTGCCTCATCTGGATTAACCTCTGAGGCAATAGCGTAACCTTTTTCCTTTTTCAGCCTCTCCGCTTCCTCGTAGGTTGTGCGTAAGCCAACCATTATATCTGAGGTGAGGTGGTTTCCTCCTACGGGAAGGGAGGTGGAGAAATAGATGCTTCCATTTAGGAAAATGGCAAGGTCTGTAGTGCCTCCACCTATATCCAAGAGGGCAACGCCCACCTCTTTTTCTCCTTCATCCAGCACTGCCTCTCCCGCAGCGATGGGTTGAAGAAGCAAATCCTCCACTTTAACTCCCGCCAGCTCCACGCTCTTGATTAAGTTTTGGAGAAACGAGCTGCTCCCAGTCACTATGTGAGCATCAACCTCCAGATGTTGAGCAAACATTCCATAAGGATATTTAATTCCCTCCTCTCCGTCTATAATAAACTGGCGAGGAGTAATGTGGATTATCTCTCTATCCTTCGTTAGGGGTAAGCTTTCCCTTGCGTTTTGAAGAGCTCTCGCTACATCCTCCTGGGTAATCTCTCCCAGGTAACTGGTAATCGTGGCTGAGCCCCGCAAATTATAAGAGGAAATATGTCTGCCCGTTACTCCCACAACAGCAGATGTTATTTCTCTACCCGCCATAGTTTGCGCTTTCAAGATGGAAGCCTTTATATCGGCGCTCGTCTTCTGGATATCAACAACTATTCCCTTTCGCAATCCCTGGGAAGGATGGATACCCAGTCCAATCGCCTGTAGCTCGTTTCCACTATCCACTCTCGCGACCAAAGTGCATATCTTCGTCGTCCCCACATCCAGTCCGACGATAATCTCCCTATCTCGTTCTCTCAGATTTATCCCTCCTTGAAGATAATTCCTGAAGCAGGAGTCTCCTTATGAGGGAGAGATTTTGGAAGATTCTCACGCCGAATGCTACGACGGCTGCAAGGTAAAGGGGAGCTCCCAAAAGGTCGCCAATCCAGGCGAGAAGGGCGGCTGCGATGGAGTTTACGAAGAAGCCGGAGAGAAAGATAGAATTATCAAATTTTCTCTCTAAACCAGCTCTTATTCCACCAATTAATGAATCCATGGCGGCGAGAATGGCAACTGAGAGGTAAGTTGCAAAGTGGAGGGGGACCGCTATATGGGCAAAATAAACAACGAGGAAGCTTATGAGAAATCCTAAAAGAGGGATAACAAAAATCACTTCAACTCCCTCCAATCGGTTGGGCAAAGCGGAGTCCGGTCGTCCCCGCATAGGGTGGTAAAACAATTTGGTCAGCCTTTTTCACGCTCACTTGAAACCCAATCCTCTTGAAATAGTCCAATATACCACCGGGCAAATTCAGCCCACTGTAAAGGACATCAGGGTCGCCAATAGCCTCAATTTTATAGGGAGCGGCTATTGGGACTTGGTTCACCTGTATGACATTTCCCACACAGCGAATGAAGGAATAGAAGGAGAGTCTTTGCCCATTTATCGCTATGGCTTCCGCACCTGCAGATTTCAGCTCGTTTACCAGCTGTAATAAGTCATAATCGTGAACGATGTAATAGCTTTGCAATTCCGGCGAAGGGACACGCACATTACTGTCATTAACTGTAATCACCACACCAGGACCCATTACCTCGGTCAATCCTGCTTGAACTTTGAGGGTCTGTAATTGTTCGTGAAGGGTTTGAATCGCGCCCTTCCCGCTGGCCAACTTCGCCTCGTAATCTGTTATCCTGTTCCTCAGCACTTTTATCTCTTCCTGCAGTTTTTTGTTAGTGTCCTGTAAATCCTTGAGTATCACGGCAAGCTGGCGGGGATTTGTTGTAGGCAATATTGGAGTATAGGTTAGCTGGGTCCTTAACCCAAGTGCCAGTAGAACTCCCAGCACTAAGGAAACGATTGTGAGGGAAATAGTGAGCTCTTTTTTCACTTATTCGCCTCCCTTTTCATTATAACAGGTGCTTGAGGACAAGACAAGTCAATATATAAAAGCCTCTTCTCTATATTGGGAATCCTTCCCCAGAAAGTCTTGAGAAGAAAGAGCTTTTTATACAACTCTTTGGGTTTACCCAATATTATTTTTAGCCCATTTTTGGTCATAATTTGGATATCTCCGTCCTTAGATAAATAAATCCTCTCCACGTTTATAGGTGTCCCTTCCAGTTCCTTTAGGATTTCTTTGACTTCGCTTATTACTTTAGAGGGAAGCTTATTATGTTTCTCCATTTTTATGCCTGAAACATAGAGGCTTGGAAGTCTGTAGCCGGAAGGAGATTTTTCCAAAAGATATCCCTCATCATCCACGAGTAGTGGGTATTGTTCATTGTGATAGACGAGAAGGAAGGGCGTTCTTTCCTCAATCCTTAATAGAAGCGTGTGGGGTGGAATCTTATAAGCTTCAATTTTCTTAACCCAACCAATTTTTGACAGAGAGGAGGAAAGTTCCTTCGTGGTTAGTCTATTGAGGGATTTGCCAAGAAGATGAGAGAGTAGGGCAAGAACTTCTTCTTTGGAAAAGTGATAATTGCCCATAAGAGATATCCGCTCAAGTGGGAGGAAAAAGGAAGGCAGCAATATCCAAAGAAGAAGGATGATTAAAATAAAGACGAGGGCAGTTAAATAGATATTTTTTCTCCTGCTTGCGTAGCTTCTACTCTTCATCATACCCCCTTGCCCGAAGAGCATTTTGGATAATGATGTCTATCAGTTGGGGGAAGGAGATGCCGGCTGCTTTTGCGGAAAGGGGCAGCAAGCTTAAAGGAGTTAAACCCGGAATAGTATTGACTTCCAAAACGAAGGGCTCGTTCTCTTCGCTTAGTCTCAAATCAACTCTTGCGAAATTCCTGCACCCTAAAGCTTTATAGGCAAAAACAGCAATCTGCTTTATTCTCTCCTCCAAAGTTTTCTCCAATGGAGCGGGAACAATCTCCTCCGTTGCTCCCTCCGTATATTTGTGATAATAATCGTAGAATTGTCCCTTGGGGACGATTTCAACAATAGGCAAAGCGGAAGGGATGCCATCTCTATCCAGTATAGGAACGGAGAGCTCCCTACCTTTTATATATTTCTCAGCAATTGCTATGGGGTCATATAGGAAAGCTTTTTTAAGCGCTGAAGGAAGCTCTTCCTCTTTTTGAACGATTGTAACCCCAATTGAAGAACCCTCTCTCTGAGGTTTTATAACTAATGGAAACTCCAAGGGAGGAAGTGGTTTATCCTTTTCCACAATCTTCCAGGGTGGAGTGGGGATTTTATGGAATGTGAAAATTTGTTTTGATTTCAGTTTATCCATTGCCAAGGCGGAGGAAAGGACATCTGAGCCGGTATAGGGGATTCTCAATGTCTCCAAAAAGCCCTGGATGGTGCCATCCTCGCCGTATTTTCCGTGCAGAGCGATGAAAACAACATCCGCACTCTTCAATTTTTTGATAAACGATGCAAAACCTTTACCCTCAAATAGCTCTTTAGGGTCGAGATGAAAGGGGATGTATTTATCCCTCGGGCAGTGCTTTATAACCATCTCCCCGCTCAGCAGGGAGATTTCTCTTTCTGAGGAGATTCCACCTGCTAAAACAGCGACCTTTATCTTGCTCAAGCTTCTCCCTCCTTCAAGGGAATTCTCCCCAAAGTTCTATCTCGAGTTGAAGTTCAATGCCGAGTTTTTCTTTCACCAACTCTTTACATCTCTGGATGAGGAGATAGACATCCTTAGCTGTTGCATTTCCAGCATTGATTATGAAGTTGGCATGTTTGTGGGAGACATAGGCGCCTCCTTCTCGCATCCCTTTTGCTCCTACCTTATCCAAAAGCTCTCCAGCGGTTGCTCCTGCTGGATTTCTGAAGACGCATCCAGCGCTATGACCTCTAATCGGTTGGGTAAGTCTCCTCTTTTGGAGGATTTCCTCTATATTTCTTGCGATTTCGGATGATGAACGAGGGCAAAGATTGAAATGAGCCTCTAATATAATCGCATCTTTAAGGGAGCTATATCGGTAAGAGAACTTTATATCTTCTTTGTTCAGCCAAACAACCTCTCCTTCCTTATAGACTCTAACCGCTTTCAGAGCATTGCTGATTGTGAAGAAGGGAACACCAGCGTTCATCTTGATTGCTCCACCGACGCTTCCCGGTATGCCAGCCAGCTTCTCCAGCCCTGATAGACCAAGTTTACAAAGGGTTTTTAAAAGCTTGGGCAGTGGCGTTCCCGCCAAGATGTGTCCATTGGTTGGGTCAATTCCCACAAGATGGTTGCCAATCTTGATAACCACTCCCTTTAATCCTTTATCCGAGACCAGGACATTCGTCCCATTTCCCAAAAGATAATAAGGGATTTTTTCCTTCTCAAGGATTTTAACCAAGTTTAGGAGGTCTTCCTCATCTGAGGGAAGAAAGAGTGCTTCAGCCTTCCCGCCTATGCGGAAGGAAGTATGGCGAGACATAGGCTCGTCAAAGAGAAGGGTTCCCCTAACGCTTTTCTCCAAAGTTCTTAGTTTTGACATCCTTGGAGTCTATTTAGGAACTCAAATGCTGCACGATTTATGTTTCCTGCCCCCAATGTGAGGACGATGTCACCAGGGGAGGCTACCTGTAAAAGATAATCAGGAAGGTCGGCTATGTTTTCCACATATATAGCCTTTTTCCCCATCTCTCCTAATGAAGAGAGGATTAATCGGCTTGAGACATTCTCTATCGGTCTTTCTCCCGCGGGGTAAATGCTCGTTAGAATAAGCACATCCGCTTCTAAAAGGGAAGCGGCGAGTTCTTTATAAAGCAATTTCGTTCTCGTGTATCTATGGGGTTGAAAAGCACAGACCACCCTCCTATTCGGAAACGCTTCCTTCAAAGTCTTAAGTGTGAAAGCTATCTCCGTAGGATGGTGCCCGTAGTCATCGTAAATGAGGATATCGTTAATGTAGCCAATCTTTTCCAATCTCCTATGAACCCCTTTAAGGCTTTCAAGCGAGCTTTTAATCCCCTGCGTGTTAATCCCGAGGATTAATCCAACGGCGGTTGCAGCAAGGGAATTGTAGACATTCTGTCTGCCAAGAAGCTGGAGATTGAGCTCAAATATCTCCTCACCTCTCTTGTAGACTTGGAACGATGTTCCCTCTTCGCTTACCTTTATCTCGCTCGCCCATATATCAGCTTCTGGTGATAGACCGTAGTAGATTGTTTGGCGATGGAAATTTATTTTCCTTATATTGGGGTCGTCGTAGCAGGCAACGACGTAGCCGTTCTCTTTGATTTTTGAAGCGAAATCGGAGAATGCGGACAAAAGATTTTCCATAGAGCCATAGTAATCTAAGTGGTCGGAATCTATATTCGTGATCACCCCTATCCAAGGAGATAGGAAGAGAAAGGAGCCATCGCTTTCGTCCGCTTCAGCAACGAAGAATTCTCCCCTACCGAGCTTGGCATTTCCTCCTATATCGTCAACCTCGCCGCCAACAACTATCGTTGGTTCAAGGTTGTTCCGCTCAAGCATAAGAGAGATAAGGGATGATGTGGTTGTCTTTCCATGTGTTCCCACAACAACAATCCCCTTCTTACCATTTATGAGCTGGGCGAGAAGCTCTCCCCTTTTAATGGCGGGTATTCCTTGCCTTTCAGCTTCTAACAACTCAACATTTGAGGGGGATATAGCGGAGGAGTAGACTACGAGCTCGGCACCGATGACATTTTCGGGAGAATGTCCTATATAAATCTTCGCACCTTGACTGCGGAGGCGCCTAATAGCTTCGTTTTCCGAGATATCGGAGCCAGAAACCTCATCGCCCCTAGCTAAACATATGGTCGCCAGGGCGCTCATTCCCGCTCCGCCTATACCTATAAAGTGAATTCTCATCTCTCAATCACCTCTCTTATTTCTTTTACCGCATCTTCAACTGCTCTCGGTTTCGCTAACGATGAAGCAGAAGCGGACATCTGCGCTAATCTTTCAGGTGAATCTGCAAGGTATGTAATATTCTCGTAAAGGAGAAAGGGTTCCTTTAAGTTCTCGTCTCTTATCACTACGCTCGCTCCCATCTTCTGGTAGTAAAGTGCATTTAGCAATTGATGTTCAGAGACAGCGTAGGGGTAGGGTATGAGGATAGAGGGAAGAGCGAAGAAGGCGAGCTCGGCTAAGGTGGAAGCTCCCGCCCGACAGACACAGAGGTCGGCGGACGAGTAAAGAAGATGCATTTCCTCCGAGAAGGGAAGGAGGAGATATCCTCCATTCCAATCCTTTGTTTTTTTCCTCAAATCTTGAAAGTGTTTTGAGCCGCATAAGTGGATTATCTGCATTCCATCATTGAGGAGTAAGGGAAGGATGTCTATCAAAGCATTGTTAATAGAAAGAGCACCCCTGCTTCCGCCGCTAACTAAAAGGGTGAACTTATCAGGGTTGAGGCGAAGCTCTTTTCTCGCAGTTTGCTTATCTATTTTCTGCAAAGAAGAGCGGAGGGGCAGACCGATGCACTTGGTTCGGTTTGAAGGGAAAAACCTCTTAGTATCTGGGAAGGAGATTAAAATCTTGGAGGCTAATTGTCCAAAGAGGGAGTTTACCCTTCCAGGGATGATGTTTTGCTCATGGATGATGAAAGGAATTCTCAAAAAGATGGCGGAAAGGAGGGTGGGAACGGTTGGATAGCCTCCCATTCCGATGACTACATCGGGTCTATCCCTCATAAGGGAGAGGAGTGCAGAAAGGAGGCTGATAATAAAGGAAAGCAGGTAATGGATGACTTTCCTCGGGGATGGTCTAAATGGTTTAATAGGGAGGTTTTTCAAGGGGAAGCGGGGAGCAACGAGATATCTTTCCATATCTCCCGCTCCGATAAATGAAACGGATACATCCTCTTCCCTGCTTAAGCGTTCGGCGAGAGCCAAAGCAGGAAAGATATGTCCTCCTGTGCCTCCCGCGGCAATTACAATTTTCTTCATGGGGATTTTTTCTCCTGAGAGGTTATAGCTTCTTTTTGCAGAGCTATGTTGCGAATGATTCCTGTGGCGATGAAAGAACTTATAAGAGATGAGCCGCCGTGAGCGAAGAAGGGCAAGGGAATCCCGATAACGGGGACGAATTTCACTGATACCATTGAGAGATTTAACAAGGCTTGTATGGCAATGATTGAGGTCAATCCTCCTGCGATGAGCGAGGCGAGCGGATTGGGGGAGGAAAAGCTGATGGAGAAGCCGGAAAGGAAAAGCAGGATAAAGGGGCAGAAGAAAAACAAAAGAGAGAAAAACAAGCCGGATTCCTCCGCTGTTACCGCGAATAAGAAATCAGAGTGGGCTTCGGGGAGGTAGCCAAACTTCATCACGCTTCCCAAAAAGCCCTTGCCGAATATTCCACCGGAGCCTATAGCTATAAGAGCTTGCCTTTTCTGATAGCCTTCCGCTAACTCATTTCCACCGTAAGCAGAGCGAAGCCTTTTTATGCGGTATCCTTCCAGGGGAAGAAGCATACCAAGTGCAAGGAGAGCTATTAATGAGGTGATGATGAGGTGTCGTATTTTCACTCCCGCGAGGAATAGCATGACTCCCGCTGTGAGAATAAGGATAACGCAGGCGCCGAAATGGGGTTGTTTTATGAGGATGGCTACGGGGAAGGAAAGGAAGAATAAAGTAAGGATGATGGAGCGCCAGGAATTCCTGCTATTATTTGCCTTCCTTAGAAAAGAGGCAAGAAATAAGACAATAGCGATTTTTGCGAATTCATAAGGTTGAATCGAAATGGAACCTATGTGAATCCATCTTCCGCCATGGAATAAGATAGGAAGTAATAGAAATCCAAGGGAGAAAAAGTATAGAAGCCAGGAAATGCGTGCCCAAAAGCTGTAAGGAATGGAGGAAACAGCGTAGAATAAAATAATCCCTAAAATCAAGTAAAGAAACTGGTTGAAACTTTTAAGGTAAACATAATACCATTCCGCGCTTATGACGAAGACCGTTCCAAAAAATGCCAAGGCTAAAACCCCGATATCCAAGAAAAGTCTCGCTCTACTTTCTATATGCCTCAGCAAATATCCCAATTTAACTTTCCTCCCTCAAAGCGAAGAAGATTTCCTTGAATCTTCTTCCTCTTTCCTCAAAATCTGTAAACATATCAAAGCTTGAACAAGCAGGCGAGAAAAGAACGACATTCCCAGGGGAAGCAAGCTCAGAGGCTTTCCTCACGGCTCCCTCCAAATCCTTTTCTCTATATACATTTGATATGCCCGCAGCCTTGGCTATGTTCTCCAGACGAGAGCTTGCTTCACCGATTAAAATCACCGCCTTAATTTTTGAATTGTTTTCCCTAAACATACCCTCGTAATCAGCTCCCTCCTTGTATTTCCCTCCAGCGATTAGGATAATGGGAGCAGAAAAAGAGGAAAGCGCCTTTGATGTGGCGTGGGGATTTGTCGCTTTGGAGTCGTTGATGAAAAGCGCCCCTTTATGATATCCGATTCTCTCCATTCTATGCTCGAGAGGAGGAAAGGTTGATAGAGCTTTGGAGATAGACTCAAGGGATACCCCAACGAGGAAGGAAGCGAGGGAGGCGCAAAGCATATTTTGAAGGTTATGCTTGCCTTCTAAAGCGGTTTCAGGAAGAGGAAAAAGGAAATCTTCACCTCTTAACCTCATATGGATTTCTCCCTGAGAGAAATAGACGCCTTCACCCTCAAAGGGGGAGAGGGAGAAGAAGAGGATGTTGGAGGTGACGAGATGGGAAAGACGCAAAAGCGTTTCGTCATCTCTATTTAGGATGGCGAAGTCGTCTCCCGTTTGATTCTCAAAAAGGCGCATCTTCGTGAACGCATATTCTTCTAAAGAGTTATAGCGCTCAAGATGGTCGGCGGCGATATTCAATACCATTCCTATTTTGGGGCGGAACTCCTCTATCCATTCCAATTGATAGCTTGATACCTCCAAAACTACGATATCCTCAGGGGTGGTGGAGGGAGCGATGCTGATGAAAGGTGTGCCGATATTCCCGCATGCGATCGCTCTTTTACCCGCCACTTGAAGAATATGGGCGATAAGGGAAACGGTAGTGCTCTTTCCATCTGTTCCCGTTACGGCAATAATAGGGGATTTACAAAGTTTATACGCTATTTCAATTTCGCTTCTAATTGGGACATTATGGGCTAATGCTCGTGAGATGAAGGGTTCGGTCTTGGGAACTCCTGGGCTTATTATTATCAAATCGGCTTCCTCAGCACCAGTGTAATTCGGGTCCCCGAGATGAAACTTCACGGGCAAATCCTTCAGCTGGGGTGGTATCAGAGGTTCCTTCTTATCAAATATGGTTATCTCATTGTGAGAAGCGAGGGCTTCCGCAGTGGCAACTCCCGTCTTTCCCATTCCTATAACGCTTATCTTTTTTCCTCTTATATCCATCTCGCAACCCCCAAAAAGTAAGCCAAGAGCACGAGGATTATATTCACCAACCAGAACCTTGTCGTTATGAGGGGTTCCTCCCAGCCGCTTAGTTCAAAATGATGGTGAAGAGGCGTCATCTTGAAGACCCTCTTCTTCCTTGTTTTAAAAGAGACGACCTGGATGATAACCGATAGTGCTTCCGCGAGGAAGACAAGCCCCATAAGGATGAAGACCAGCTCCTCTTTGAGGAGGATGGAGGAAAAAGCTAGGGAGCCACCTAAGGCAAGGGAACCAGTGTCTCCCATAATAATTTTGGCGGGATAAGAATTTAGCCAAAGAAACCCAAGGCAAGCGCCGCCCAGGGAAGCCAAGAATATGCTGTTCTCCCTATCAATAAGGGAAAGCGAGGTTAAAGCCATCCCACCCGCTACTATGGCTGAACAACCACCCGCTAATCCATCTAAACCATCCGTTAGATTAACCGCGTTTGAGAACCCGACCAAGAGGAGGATAGCGAATAGGGGATAAAAATATCCCAGCTCAAAATATCTTACTCCACCAGATATGTGAAGCTTTGTGTTAAGCTCTGGAACCGATAGAAGGAGGAGAACGGAGAGGACGAATTGGAGAAGCAGTTTGTGTCTTGCCTTCAAACCGAGCGACTTGCCTCGTCTAACGCTTAGGAAATCGTCAATAAAGCCTATTGAGGCGAAACCAACGAGAGAGGCGGGGAGCTTTAAATCCTTTCCACCCATTAAAAGGTAAGCCAAGCAGGCGGAGAGAACTATCGCTATCCCTCCCATATTGGGAGTTCCCTCTTTCTTAAGATGTCTTTGCGGCGCGTCCCTGCTGACCTTTTGACCTATTCCTTTCTTTTTCAAAAAACTAAGCAGGGCGTAAGTGAAGATAAGGGAGAGGATAAAGGCGATGAGGGTTGATGTTAAGATATGCAACATCTCTTCAATTCCTCCACGATTTGCTCGAGTTGAAGTTTTCGTGAGCCTTTTACCAAGACCGTATCACCTTCCTCAAGGAGCCCCTGGATAAAGGAGACGACTCCCTCTTTTTCCGGGAAATACGCTATGTTTGAGGGAGGAAAACCTTTCTCAATTGCTCCATCTCCAATGAATTTTGCTTTTTCTCCAATCAATATTAGGTGGCTAACGCCGGCTTTTTTGACCCAAGCACCAGCCTCTCTATGGAGCCTCTCGCTTTCCTCTCCAAGCTCCAACATATCCCCCAAAATTGCTATCCTCCGTCCCTTCTTTTCACTTAGGTAATTGAGAGCAGCTCTCAGGGAAAGTGGATTGGAATTGTAAGAATCATTGATAATCAATATATTGCCGGGCAATTTTATCTGCTCCAACCTCATGGGTGGAAGGGGAAGGGTAGGGATTTGTTTCTCAATCTCTTCAAGAGATAGCTCAGCGGGAAGTGAAGCGGCTATAGCTGCCAATAGATTGATAAAATTGTGTTCGCCTTGAAGGTAACTTTTGGCTGTTATATTCCCTTTAGGAGTTTTTATTTTCAGGAGGATATATTCTTCCTTATCTAAGACCTCGCAGGAAACATCGGCCTTCGGGGAAAACCCGAAGGAGAGAACTTGACAGGGAGTTCGTTCTCTTAGGAAGGTAAAGAATTGGTCATCTAAATTCAGGACGGCAGTTCCGTTCGGGGGCAAAGCCTGGATGAGCTCTGCCTTTGCCTGAGCTATTTCCTCCAAGCTGTTAAAAAACTCAAGGTGAGCGGGTCCTATATTTGTGATGACGCCGATTTGTGGTTTGGCTATTTTAGTAAGCCAATCTATTTGCCCTCTTCCCCTCATAGCCATCTCTACGATTAATGCAGAGTGGTCTTTCTTCAAGTGGAAGAGGGTGAGAGGAACACCTATCTCGTTATTGAAATTTTTTTCCGTCTTCAAGACCCTGTGTTTCGCTTGAAGGATATGGGCAAGCATCTCTTTGGTCGTCGTTTTTCCCGTGCTTCCCGTGATGCCAATGCACAAAACGGGAAACTTATCCCTATAGTATCCAGCTAAGAGCCCCAATGCCCTAATTGTATCATCTACTTTAAGGAGAGGGATTGGTGGAGGGGAAGGTGGGATATATTCAACGACAGCTGAAACACAGCCATTTTTATGGGCTTCCCATAGGAAATTATGCCCGTCATGTCTTTCCCCTTTTAGGGCGAAGAAAATCGCATCCTTTGCGGGAACTCTGCTGTCGGTTGAAACAGCTTGGATTTTCAAATCCTCAAACTGGGATGTTTCCGCTCCAATAACTTTTACTATCTCAGATAGCGTGAGCTCCATTTATTCTCTCCCTGATGTATTTTCTTGCTATCTCCCTATCATCAAAGGGAACTACTCTATCGGAGAAGATTTGATATGTCTCGTGTCCTTTCCCCGCTATGAGAAGGCAATCCCCCTCACTTGCCATTCCTACTCCGATTTTTATGGCTTTTTCCCTATCGGCTTCAACGATGATTTTCTCCCGCATTTCTGGTGAGATGCCCGAGAGTATTTCATCAATAATCGCCTTTGGCTCTTCTCCTCGTGGATTATCCGATGTGATTATAACTACATCTGCCAACTCGCTGGCGATTTTCCCCATAATGGGGCGTTTGTTCCTGTCTCTATTTCCGCCACAGCCGAAAACGATGATTTTCCGTCCTTTACATATGGGAGCTACCGAGGATAGAAGTTGCTCAATTCCCTGAGGCGTATGGGCATAATCAACTATAACGGCGAAGTCCTGACCTTCCTTGATGTTTTCAAACCTCCCGGGAAGAGGAGGGGAGGATTCCAGTCCTTTCTTAATTATCTCCAATGAGACATTTTCGCTATAGGCGACGGCGGAGGCGGCGAGGGCATTGGAGAAATTGAAAATCCCTCCGAAAGGAAGGCGAATATCTATTTCGCCTATGGGAGTGAGGAGGTGGAAAAGGAGGAAATCAAAACCTTGCTCTAATAAATAGCCCCTTATCGTTGCCTTGCTTGATGTTCCATAGGTAATTGATGGTGTATGGATTTTTTTGAGGATGAGTTTGCCATAGGGGTCGTCTAAATTTATCACTGAGAGGGTTCGCTTTGGGGTATGGGGTGGATAATCCAAGAAGAAGCTGAGTTTCGTTTGAAAATAGGAATCCATATCCTTATGGTAATCTAAGTGGTCTTGGGAGAGGTTAGTGAAGACCGCTATATCAAATTCGCAACCCCAAGTCCTGTATTGGGAGATTGCGTGGGAGGAAACCTCCATAACAACGAAGGTCTCGTCTTTGGGTAGTTGGGAGAAAAATTTCTGAATATAGGTGGCTTCGGGCGTTGTTTTGTTGTACCAAGGAATTGCTTCATCGTTCAGCCAGGCTCCGAGCGTTCCGAGATAGGCAACATTTTTTCCCATGGTCTTGAAAATATTGTAAATAAAATGGCAAGTCAGACCTTTCCCATTTGTTCCAGTTACGCCTATCAGTTTCAATCTGCGGGAGGGATAATTGTAGAAGCGTGCACTGAGCTCGGCAAGAGCTTTTCGGGAAGAGGGGACGAGGATATAGGGAAGGGGACAAGGGTGGATTTTGCTCTCGTCCTCCACAACGAGCGCCGCAGCACCCCTTTTAATTGCTTCTTCTATAAAAAGGTGTCCATCAAATTTTTCTCCCTTTATGGCGACGAAAACATAGCCGGGCGCTACCTCTCGGGAATCATGGGTGATTCCCTCTATCTTAATGGAGAGGTCGCCCTTAAAGCTTATCGTCTCTATTCCATTTATGAGTTGAGAAAATCTCATTTTTTCCTAAAATTATATTAAAACATTTAGGTCCTGATTTCAAATTAAGGGGACCGCTGGGAAGCAACAGCCTGAAGGGTATTAAGGGTAATAGGGGTAATTTGGGGGCTAAATCCCAGGCAGGCAAGGCTTCTTGAGGCTATTTCTTTGAAAACGGGGGCAGCAGCTGTTGCTCCCCAGCGGTTTATTTGCGGTTGGTCAATTAAGACCAAAATCGCTAAGCGCGGGTTATCTGCTGGCAGAAAACCAACGAAGGAGGCAACGACTTCGTTAGTATATCTGCCATTTATAACTTTCTGTGCCGTTCCAGTTTTACCACCCACCTTTACGCCCTCAACATTTGCCTGTTTATAAGCCGTTCCTTCCTTGCTCTCAACCACTCCCACAAGCATATCCCTGACCATATTCGCAACCTCTGGGGAGAGGGGGCGGGATATAACTTTGGGTTCAAACTTTTTAATCTCTCCGTTCGGATATATAACTGCCTTCAATATATGGGGCTTATATACGATACCACCGTTGATGAGGGCACAGAAAGCACTGAGCAAATGAAGTGGAGTTATTGATATCCCCTGTCCAAAGGATACATTCGCTGTTCTCATATTGCTCCAATTCTCAGGTGGAGGAATAACTCCTCGTTGTGCACCAGTGAGCTCATCTGTAGGGCGCATTCCAAAGCCAAAGCCAAGTAAATACTTATATATCCTCTTAGCTCCTAACTTCATCCCCACTTGCGCCGCTCCTACATTGCAGGATTCAACGAGTATCTTCTCAGGTGTAACGCTTCCATGCCCTCCTTTGTGATGAACTACGCAGGAAATAAACCTGTCTCCCACCTTTAGCTTACCAGAACAGTGGAAGCGAGATGTTGGAGTGATAACCCCTTCTTGAAGGGCGGAAGCGATGACTATCGGCTTAAGCACCGAACCTACTTCAAAGAGGTCCGTTACTGCCCTGTTTCTCTTGGCATCGGGTGGATATTTGCTTTGCTCATTAGGGTCAAATGTTGGTCTGTTTGCGAGGGCGAGTATCTCACCGTTTTGGGGGTTCATCACGATAGCCACTGCTGATTTTGGTTTTAGCTTCTCAAAAGCCTTATCAAGTTCCTCCTCCACAATCCTTTGGATATCGCAATCAATGGTAAGAATCACATCCGAGCCATCCTTCGCTTGACGAAGAACCCGAGAGGCTGTGGGTATGAAATTGCCCTTTATGTCGCAAATACCCTCCACTAACCCTTTTTCCCCACTCAAATACTTGTTCAGGCTTTTCTCGCATCCCTCAAGAGGCTCCTCGTCAACGTTGCAGAACCCGAGAACATGAGCAGCAAGCGAGCCGTTCGGATAAATCCTCTTTCTTTCTTCCTGAAGCTCGATTCCCTTGATTCGGTTCTCTTTTATAATTTCCCTGACTTTATGAAAGGTTGCGTAGTCAAGGTTCCTCTGCAAGGCGACGATGGGACGGGGGCTAAAAAGGTTTTTCTCCAAATCGTCCTCCTCTATGGAGAGAAGAGGGGAAAGCTTCGCAGCCAAGAGAGTGGCGTCCTTCACCTCGCTGGGGCGGAGGAATATAGAGCCTCCCAGCGCTTCCTGGGCCAAGGGACGCATCTTCCTGTCCAAAATCGCTCCCCTTCGAGGTTTGATTTCCTTTTGCCTAACGCTGCACTTCTTTGAGAGCTCTTTGTAATAGTGGAATTTAACCACTTGGAGATAAAAGAGGTTGGAAAGGAGCAAGAGGATGCAAATGAGGAAAAAGGCGGCTAAAAAAGATATCCTCTTTTGCTTAGTTTTTTGCGAAACTTTCATTTCTCCCCAATCGTGAGAAAATATTCTATGGTTGCCCTCTTCATATTTCTGCTTTTCGCTATCTTCTCAACATTTACAGGCGAAAGAAGGTCGCTTAGCTGTCCCTTTAAAAAGGCATTTTCCTCTTTCAGGACCTTTTGGGTTGTTGAGTACTTTCCCTTCCAATATTCCTTGGTGTTTATGATTTTCCCCATTACCACCTGCCCCAACAAGAGGATAATAAGGGCAAGAGCTGTGGAAATAGCCGCCTTCCTCAATCCAGGCGACAAGGCTTCCTCCCTTCGGGGGATGCGAGATACTCCTCTTCTATAGGGGCGGTGTCTCTCTTTCGGTAAAGCCATTCCCATCTTCCTCTACCTCCTTTCCACCGCGCGAAGTTTAGCGCTCCGCGCGCTTGGATTTATACTTACCTCTCCCATTGAGGGACGCAGTGGCTTGGGTGTTATGATGTTTAATTCGTCCTTCTTCTCCCTGAAACATTCTTTTACAATCCTATCCTCAAGGGAGTGGTAAGAAAGGACGCAAAGGCGCCCACCTCTCTTTAAAAGGGATATCGCTATGGGAAGAGCGGAACGAAGTTCCTCCAATTCTTTGTTAACAGCTATGCGTAGAGCCATAAAGACCCTCGTTGCAGGATGGATTCGCCCTCTTCTTCTCACGACTCTCTCTATAATCTCCGCCAGTTCCCTTGTTGAGCTAATCTTCTTCCTCTTTCTGTGTTCAACGATAGCAGAGGCGATTCTCTCTGCGAATGGTTCTTCTCCATATTCCATAAAGATTCTCGCCAGTTCCTTTTTTGAAAGCCTATTTACCAAATCCTCAGCGGTTAGGGATTGATTTCTATCCATCCTCATATCCAATGGTCCCTCGCTCTGAAAGCTGAACCCTCGCTCGGGGATTTCAATATGGCGAGAGGAGATTCCCAAATCGAAAAGGATGCCATCAGCCTCATTTAAGCCAAGTTCAGCGAGGATTGGTTGAAGCTGGGAAAAGTTGGCTTTATAAAAATGGGTTTTATGAGGGAAAGCTTTCAATCGCTCCTTAGCGATTTCCAGCATTTCCCAATCCCTATCTATGCAGATTAAGGTGGAGGAGGGAGGCAATTTCTGGAGAAGAGCGAGGGAATGCCCTCCTTCTCCTGTTGTGCAGTCAACAAATATGCCTCCTCTTTCAGGTTGTAAAATCTCTAACACCTCCTTTACCATCACCGGCTGATGGTAAATTTTCATTTAAAGGGGAGGGCGAGTTTCCAGAAAGCCGAGTTTTTCCGCGGCTTTAGCTATTTCCTCAGGTGTGAGTTCTTCCTCAAACTTATCCCATCTTTCCTTGCTCCATATCTCTATGCGGTTGCCTATTCCCATAACTACCGCGTCGGAGTTTTCCTTTAAGCCGGCGTATTCCCTCAAGGAAACAGGGATAGCGAGCCTCCCCTGTCTATCGCAGGATACTGCCTCAGCTCCTCCCACAAGGAGCCTTTGGAGAATAACGGCGTTTTTATCAAAGAAAGAGAGCTTGGTAAGTTGTTCGGCCAATTGACGCCATCCATCCTCGGGGAAGAGGAAGACGCATCCTCCTATCCCCTTAGTGAGGTAGAAGGTTTCACCTAAGAGAAGGCGAAACTTAGCGGGAAGAATTAACCTTCCCTTGTCATCTAATGTATGCACAAAAAGACCGGTAAAGATAGGCATGTTATTTCCTCCACTTTTCTACCATTAGCTACCATAATTATGGGACAAATGCGAAAATTAGTCAATAAATTTTTAAAAATTTTAATTCAAAATCCACTAAGTCTCCACTAAATTTTTAAGGGATTTTTAAGAAAGATGCAAGTGAAAAAATTTTTGTCTGGGGGTTGTCGTAATTAATAAAGATAGGGGGAGCTACCCCTAAAGATTAGGGAGGGGGTTAACTTCTTGGGAAGATTTCCCGAGTTTCTATCCCTTATTCATTCTTCTTCGTAGACGATGCTATGGCATCCTTTATCAATTTTAACCATATATGCCTTCCCTCCCGCTTCTTCTATCGCTCTTGCTACTTCCTCCTGCCTCCCTGGAGCATAGGCTATCATACAGCCGCCACCGCCTGAACCGACGAGCTTCGCTCCCAAAGCTCCCGCCGCCAATGAAGCCTGACAAAGCTCATCCAATTTATCCGTTGATACTCCCAATATTCTCAGCATCTCGTGATGCTTATTTAGAAGCGAGCCCAATCTTTTCTCCTCTATTTTCCCCTTTTTAAACATATCATAAGCTTCCAAGCATATATCCCTATTAATTATGTTCACATAAACCTTATCAGCCAGATGGGATGGCAACTGTTTTAGATATCTCTCAACTTCTTTTAAAGGGGTTTTGCGTATATCAAATGGAGAGTAAATCTCCTTTAGCTTCCTTATCCCTTCCTCAGCCTCTTCATGTGAGCGTCTCAAAACCTCAAGCGTTTCCTTTCTTTCCAGGCTATCCCCGAGGACGAAGCCCTCTGGATTAACAGGTAGGGATTCATAGGAGAAAGGAGGGACGCAATCAACGAAGATGGTATTGCCGATGCTTGAGGTGAAATGGTCCATCATCCCACCTGGTTCATTGAACTCCAAAACCTCCGCTCTATGAGCGAGCCTCGCCAGGTGATCTGGGGGAAGCTCAACTCCCATATGGGTTAGGAGGAACTTAATCCATCCGACAACTAAAGCTGAGGAGCTGGAAACTCCCGCGTTTATTGGCAGTTCTCCTCTCACAACGCATTCCACTCCCGAATCAATTTCATAACCACTATTCAAAAGCACTTTCACGCCTGCCTTCAAATAATCGCGAGGCTTTGTATAGACGATTTCCTTTTCCAAATCAATGGTTTGCTTTTCCTGGATATCGGGCATATTTATTTCAAGGATTTTATCCTTTATCTTCTTTCCTTTTATGTGTATGTGGAGGTCAATGGCGGAAGCTATAACCCATAAGCCAAGGAAATCCTGATGCTCTCCGAAGAGGCAAATCCTTCCGGGGGCAATGGTCTCAACTATCATCTCGTTACCTCCTTTTTGAGTTACCTTTATTTAATGATAGTATACCACAAAGGAAGAATATGATTGCAAACAAAAGGAATACGAGCGGGAGCTTTTTCCAGAGGCTTTCCAAGAGGGCACACATAAGAAGCGATACTGCAACACCAAGTGAATTCCAAGCTAAAAGGGCGCCGGAGGCTAAATGGTAAATCTCTTTCGGGAATCTCCTTCCAATATATGCTGTTGCGGAAATCGGAACGATGCTCATCTGGGAGCCGAGGGATAAAGCAGCGAAGGATAAGGTGAGGGGCGAGGAGAAAAAGGAAGTTATTCCTAATCCTATAGAGCTGAAGAGGAAAGCGAGGAAAAGGGACATATTTTCTCCCCATTTATCGGCTACATATCCGCCGGGATAGGCAAAGAAAATCCTTCCCGCATAGCCGATAAAGGTGATGAGGGAAAGGTAAGCGAAGTTATAATGCTTGGTTATCCATTCCCCGAAACTGCCGAACATAATACCAAGGGATATGGCTGAGATGAAGAGGTAAAATGCCGGCAATCTGCTCTCTTTGCTAAAAGCTATCTCAAATAGCTCTTTAGGTGGAACGCTTTCCATCCTATGGGGGAAACTGGGCAAAAGTAAGAGGAGAACGGTGCCGAGGAGGGAAAGGGAGAAAGCGAAGGAGAACATATGCGTTTCTCCCTTTATCGTATGCAATACCCCTAAAATAGCTACTCCGATTGCGAAACCGGTTTGAAGCCATGTGTAGAGGATACCTGTGTAGGAGCCGTATTTGTTTTCCCTGGAGAGAAGCAAAACCGCTACTGTCCCAGCGGTCCAATAAATAGCTGCTCCCCATCCCCAAAGGAACATCAAAAAGAGAAAGGCGAGGTAGGGAAGGGAGAACAAGAGGGCGAAGGGAAATAAGACATAGGTTAATGAGCCGAGGATGAGCGATATTTTTACCCCGAAAGCTTTCACGAATAACCCTGAGAAGAAGCGGAAAAAGGTGAAGGAGGAATATATTACAATCAATGGCAAATAACTCCTCAATTCCTCAAAGCCCCTTTGGCGGAGGATGGGGATGACGAATTGCTGAAGCGCTCCTGCGCCGGCGAATGTCAGAGCATAGGATAAACTGAGAATGAAAAAGGGGGGAATTTTCAGGGAAGGAGGATTCTCTCTATCCATTCTTTGTCTGGTGCTTCATCTTTATAGAGGATGATTGGCGTGAAACGAAGGTCTCCGTCTATTTTTAGGGATTTCCTCTCGCTCATTTTATCCAATTGCCTCCATTTGCCATCCTCAAGCTCTCCAATTTGTATCTTGAAATTTTGGGGGAAGGTTATCTCCCCTTCCTCCAAGGGAATGAGCAAGATATAGTTGGATTCGCTCAAGGGTTTTCCGTCAATGGAGGAGAGGATTACATGGGGCTGGGAGCGGAAAAGGATTTCTCCGTTTATCCTCATATCCCCTTTCCCAACGAGCTTGACAACTCCGTTTTTCGTTATATGAGCGAAGCCTGGCATATTTGTTCCAACGGTTAACCCTATTCTCTGGGAATCCCCTTCAATAAAAATTCTCTGCTCCTCACCTTGATTGAAGACGACGAAGGCTTTGCCATCCAAGGTATTAACTCGGAAGCGGTGTAGGGAAGGTAAGTCGGGCTTGATTTCCCTTATCCTCTCAATCCCAGCGATTTGCAAGAAGGTGAGAAAAATTTCTCGCATAATCTCGGATGCGGGTCTTAACTCTTCCAAATATGGCGTGAAGAATACCTTGCCCTTCCCAATCTCGTTTTCAAATAGGAGGTCTTTCCCAAGCAAACTTCTTGCCTTAATCGGTTCCACTCTAATAAAAGCTTCCTTTGGGGGGATTTCCTCTAAAGGTTTCGCTACCTCTTCTATAAATCTCACTCCACAAAGCTCTTCCAGTCTCTCCTTTTTATTTCTTTCTCTGGATGGACCAAAAGAGATATCCCCGCTGATGAAGAGATTTCCGCCCTTCTCAACGAAGGATTTAAGCCAAAAGTAAACCCTATCGGGAACGCAGAGGGGAAGGGGATAGATTATGTTTTTAACCGTTGGAGGAATCTTCTCTATTTGGGGCTCATCTATTATCCAGAAATCAACTCCGAGTTCTATCAAGGCATTTATGGAGCGAAGGATGGCGTAGTGGATTCTCTCCCTCGCTCCGCTTACCCTATTCATAGTGGGAATGAGAAGGTATGTGGAAGGAGGAGAGGGAGGGGCAGGGTGGATTTGACGGAGAAGAAATCCGCCAGCCCTCATAACCAAACCGCATTCCTTGGGCACCATATCGCAGGGATAAAAGAGCCCCCATGGGAAGATGGTGGATGAAGGGTCCTTAAAACACCAGTTGTTGGCTCTTGAGGCGCCCATACCGAAGGAGTAGAAAATGGCGGCGAGGAAAAGCTTGTTTCTTTCCTCTTCGCTTCTTTGGATGTGATAACCAGAGCCAGTGAGCCAAGCAGGGTGAGTCTTTGCTCCGAACTCTCCCAAGGAGAAGCTTTTCCCAAGCGAGCGGAGGTCGTGGTATTTAAGGGTGGAGGGAAGCCGAATTATGTCTTCCTTAGGTGGTCCGAAGTAGCCGATGTTGGAGATATCAAGGTTGTTAATCTCCTCTCGGAGGTCAATACCTCCAACAGGCAGTTGATAGAATTCGCATGTTGTGGGATGTTTAGGGTCGACAGATTTCAGGGCTGAGGCCATACAATCAATCCATTTTGAGGATAAAAATCCGTAGAAGGAGAGGAGGTCAGCTGTAGCTGTGTCTTCCCAATTGCCCCATTTCGGTTTTGGCAATTCAATATCTCCCCATTCTCCCTTGGGAGGCGATAGCCTCCAAGCGGATTTCAATTCCTCCATATCCTTATATTTTGATTTGAGAAACTCGTTGAAAAGAGCTTTGTGATATTTCCTCGCGTCGTTTTCGTTGAATTGAAGGTCTCCGTTTATGTAATAAATGAGGGAAGGAAGGATGTGGTAGCGTTGGGCGAATTGAGAACAAACTTGCCTTTGCTTTTCTCTTTCCTCTTCGCTTACCGCGACATTATACCCACAGAGAATGCAAGGGAAGAAAAGGAGATTATGCTTCTGGGTGAGGAAGGCGAGGGCGTCCGTTTTTCGCCAGATATTCTCGGGGATATTGTAGCCATACCAAGCGGGGCTTATCCATAGATTCTCGTATAAGTCCACACCGTAGTCCTTAAGGGTTCTCAGTTCTTTATCCCAAACTAGCGGATTCATTCGGGCGGCGAGCAGGGTATCGGCGTAATCATCCGTTCCAAGGATGAAGCGCGGCTTTCCATCAAACCAAAGGTAATTATCATGGAAGGAGAGTTGTTTCGCGTTCTTGAGAATGGTTTCATCCCGCACCATAAATCCGCTCTCCATATAGTCCCACTTTTCCCCATCCAAATAGAGATAGGCTGAAATTTTGTAAAGGTTATCGCTGAATCGTCCAAGTTGACAAATGGCATGAAATTCTTTCGTTTCCCCAGCGCTCAAAGACAAATCCATCTCCTTTTCCCAGCAAACCCTCCCTTTGTTCCTCTCCTCTACCCTAAAGACGAGCTTAGCTTTGCTGACATCCTCTCCGAAATCCGAGACCTTGACGCTTAATTTCACATCCTCTCCCTGTTCGTAAATAGCATAATCGCTTTTGAGGTTATGGAGGAAAACTCCCTTCAAAAGGAAGCGAGTTACCTTGAGGAAGGCTTTACGCATATTTTCATCTTCAAACAAATCCTTGTTATCAACCCCAAAGAAAGCCCAGCGAGAGCCGGCGTAAAAGCCTGAATAGTGAAGGAGCAGAGCTCCCAAGCTTCCTCTCAATCTCCCATATTTATCGTACCCCTTTAAGAGGGAGACCCAGCGGGCGTCATCCGAACCCGTCACCCCCGATGAGGCATAGCCAGTGAAAGGACCATTGAGACGGAAATCCCAATTCAATATCCCTCCCTCAGCGGGCTTTGCGTAAGCCACCCTCTCCAATTTATAGGAAGGGTCAAATATGCCTATCTGAAAAGGTTGAACAATTAGCCCATCCATTGGCTCCCCTTTAGCGGTGTTTATTCTCGTCTCAAATCTCTCCTTTATCTCCAAAGAGCTGAACCAGGCTTCTCCCTGTCCCTGATATATTCCGCAACGAATGACGATTCGCTTCGTCTCCAGTGGCGGGGAGAAATCCCAGAAGAAATATTGCCAATCGTTTGTCCCTATTCCTTTACCAACATCCCTCCATAGCGTTATGTTTCCTTTTTCATCATAACAGTAAAGGGCGAGGAAGGCATAACCGCCTTTTACATCTTTTGTCTTCAGCCAGCCGGAGAAGCGATAAAGTTTAGCGGGAGGGAGGGTTAATTCGGTAGACCATTCGCTTGAGGAAGGATAGGGGAGGGATACCTTAGCTGAGGGCTTTCCCTGAAATCTGTTTTCCTCGTCAAGTTCACAACCCCTACCTATTTTCCATACCGATAGGTCCGCGAAATCGCCAGCGGGAAGAAGGTTTGGCTTAAGGGAATTGGCTTCCTCTTCTCCCACCCACTTATCCCCCATCTTATAGAGGGGATTTTGAAAAGCATAACCTCCCGTTGTGAAGAGGCAGCCTCCTTCCCTCAAGAAATTGAAGAGGGCTCTTGCTCCTTTCGCGGGGAAGGATTCCCCATAAGAAATGATGAGGAGGTCGTAATTTTCCCTTTTAAGCTCCGTTTCCAGCTGGTCCGCGGAGATGAAGAAGGGATTAAAACCCGCCTGCTTTAGAAGGGAATAAAGGAGGTCGGGAGAGGTGAGAGCTCCCTTCGGTGGGATATTATCCTTTAATATGGCAATGCGTCCCCTTGCTGGTGGGAGCGGTTTATCTTTTGTTGACATCAGTGGCTCATCTCCTCTTGTTAAAGCTATATCATCAAACCAGGCTGTTCCCTGCGCCTGGAATAACCCGCAGTATATGTTGATGTAAAAAGTGCCGGGTGGGGTTGTGAAGGAATAGGAGTAGAAGTTCCAATCTTGGGTTCCCGTTATTTGGACGATGTCCTTGAAGGCGAGCAATCTGCCGTGGAAATCGTATTCGTAAACGGCGAGGAAGGCATATCCCTTGTTTTCAACAGTGGGCTTCACTTCCTTCGTTTTAATCCAGCCGGATAGAGTGAATCTCTCGTTTTCCCCAACGAAGAGGGAGTAAGTTGCTCCATAGCTCCCCTCAATTTTAAGGGATGGCGGATTGGATTTGAAAACTGAGTGGTCTAAGGAAGAGGTTGGTGGGAAACTCCAGCCCGCGGGAAACTCGAATCCTCCTCTAATTAAATTTTCATTGCCTCCAAAGGCGAAGGGAACGAGGCAAACGAGAAGGAAGAAAATCTTTATTCTTGATAGATTTTTCATTGTGAAAATTTTTTAACTTCTCTTTTAGAGAAAGTCAATCAATATTTTGAGAATCTGAATAATTTCAAGAAGGGGAAAAGAGAAAGCAGAGGAGAAGCAATTAACCAGTTAGCGGTAGAGATGAATTTAATAACCAAAGGATTCTCAAATGATGTAGAATTACAACTGTCTTGTAAACAGGGTAAAACTGGTATAAAATATTATTGAAATGAGCTCTTTATACATCGGAACGAGTGGTTATTCCTATGGGCATTGGAGGGGAGTTTTTTATCCTCCTGACTTGCCCCAATCCAAATGGCTTGAATTCTACTGCCGATTCTTCAACACAGTTGAACTGAATGTCACTTTCTATCGGCTTCCTCTTGCCTCTACCTTTAGAAGCTGGAGGAATAGAAGCCCAGAGGATTTCGTCTTTGTTTTAAAAGGCTCAAGGTTCATCACGCACATAAAGAAGCTCGGTGATTGCCAGGAACCATTAGAGCTATTCCTTGAGAGGGCGGAGGAAATGGGGGAGAAGGGGAGAGTGATTCTCTGGCAATTGCCCCCTCGCTTTAAGTTGGATGCGGAAAAGCTGAAAAAATTTTGCGAGCTTTTGTCATCCCATCCAAAGGCGAGAAGATATCTCCACGCCTTTGAATTTCGCGATAAATCCTGGTTCTGCCGGGAGGTTTATGATATTCTGAGAGGGCACAATTTTTCCCTCGCTCTTGCGGATTGGCCCTTCATCCTTGAAACGGAGGGAAAACCGCAGGAAATAGGGATTATAAAATACAGAACGCCGAAAATAGCCGTGGAGGAAACAGCTGATTTCCTATATATCCGCAGGCATGGTGCTGTTGCCCTCTATGCCTCAAACTATTCCGATGAGGAATTGGAGAGGGATGCGAGGTATATAAGGGAATGGTTGAGTGCGGGAAAGGATGTCTATGTTTATTTCAACAACGATGCCCATGGCTATGCGGTGAAAAACGCCCTCTATCTTAAAAAACTTCTTGAGGAGAGTGATTGAATTGACGCCGAGGGAAAGAGTTATAACAGCGCTGAAGCACAAGGAGCCCGATACCATTCCCTGGGACTTAGGAGGTATGCGCTCAACCGGTATTATGGCTATCGCCTATGCTAAATTGAGAAGAGCGCTCAAGCTCCCACTGGATGGGATAAAGGTTTACGATGTCGGTCAGCAGCTGGCCTGGGTTGATGAGGATATTAGAAGAATTTTTCCCATAGATGTCATCGCTCTTGATAACGGTAAGGTTGGGGCGGACTATCTCTATGGCTGGCGACCTTATAATCTTCCCGATGAGAATGGAACAGCTGCTCTTCTTCCCGCTAATTTCAGAGTTGAGGAGGCCGAGGATGGAAGCCGATTTCTTTATGAGGGGAATATGGTGGTTGGCAAGATGCCCTCGGGAGGATTTTATTTCGACGAGGTTCATCACCCCTTGAGCAATGCTGATTCTGTTGAGGATATTGAGAAATGGGAGATGGGAACCCTCAGCAAGGAATTCCTATTGGCTTTGAGGAGAGAGGCAAAGAATCTTTATGAAAACACGGATTATGCAATTATGGGCTCTTTCGGGGGGAATATACTTGAGCATGGTCAATCTCTAATGGGTTGGGAGAACTTTATGACCGCCCTGCTCGCCAATAGGAAACTGGTGGAAGCTCTTATTGAAAAATTGGTTGAAGGGCATCTTAGAAACTTGGAGCTTTACCTTAACGCAGTGGGAGATTATATCCAGATAATACAGATGGGAGACGATTTGGGAACGCAGAACGGACCTCAGCTCTCTCCTCGCCTTTATAAGGAACTTATTTCCCCCGCTCATAAAAAGATATACCAGTTTGTCCATCAAAAGAAGCCTCATATCTTTGTTTTCCTCCACAGCTGTGGAGGGATATACGAGCTTATTCCCTATTTAATTGAAGAGGGCGTGGATATTCTTAATCCAGTGCAGACCTCAGCGGTGAATATGGAGCCGGAGAGGTTGAAGAGGGAGTTTGGCAAGGACATAGTTTTCTGGGGCGGAGGTTGTGATACCCAAAGGGTCCTTCCCTTCGCCACACCTAAGGAAGTGAGAGAGCATGTCAAGGAGAGGATAAGCATTTTCTCCAAGGGTGGCGGATTCGTTTTCTGTCAAGTCCACAATATCCAGGCGAATGTGCCAGTGGAAAACATTATCGCTCTTATGGAAACCGTTAAAGAGGTGAAAGAGAGGGGATAAATTGAGGCTTAGAAGAGCACTTTTAATCAATCCGCCCTCTGGTTTATATATCAGGGAGGAAAGGTGTCAGGTTCCCGTTAAAGGATTAACTGCCACTGCTCCTCGCCCTCCCATAGACCTCGCTTATCTAGGGGCGATTTTGGAAAGAGAAGGAGTGGAATGTTTTATAAGAGATTATCCCGTGGAGGGAAGGGGGTGGCGTGAACTGAAAAAAGATTTGTCTTCATTAGCTCCCGACATCCTTCTCGTGAATGTCACGACTCCAACCTTTGAGCTGGATATGAAGGCTTGCGAGCTGGCAAAGGAGATAAACCCCTCAATCATAACGATGGCGAAGGGGGGACATACAACGGTATTTGATGAGCTCGCTTTGAAAAGTCATCCTTATTTAGACATCGTCTTGCGTGGGGAATGCGAGGAAACTATGAAGGAGCTGGCTAAGGATATTCCACTTGAGGAGATAAAGGGGATAACATATCGGGAGAATGGAGAAATCAAGCGAAATCCCGATAGGGAGTTCATAGAGGATTTGGATTCTTTGCCCTTTCCCGCACGCCATCTGTTGAACAATTCCCTCTATAGGCGTCCCGATACCAACGAGCTCCAAACGACAATTCAAACTAATAGGGGCTGTCCTGGCAGCTGTGTTTTCTGCCTTGCGGGAAGATTATCGGGTAAAAAGCTCAGGCTTCGTTCCCCTAAGAACATAGTAGATGAAATAGAGGAATGTATAAATCGCTTCAATATCAGAAATTTCTTTTTCCGAGCAGATACATTCACTTGGAAGAAGGAATGGGTTATTGATGTATGTCGGGAGATAATCCGGAGGGATTTGAGGATAAAGTGGGTTTGTAATAGCAGGGTTGATACTTTGGATGAGGAGAGGTTGCGGTGGATGAGGGGAGCGGGTTGTTGGCTAATATCCTTGGGGATAGAAAGCGGTTCCCAGAGGATATTGGATTTGATGAAAAAGGGAATAACGAAGGAGCAGGCGAGAAAGGCTGTTGAGCTCTGCAGGAAATTTGGCGTAAAGACATATGCTTTCTATCTCTTCGGTTTGCCTTGGGAGAATGAGGTAGATGTGAGGGAAACTATAGATTTTGCAATTGAGCTGGATTCAGATTTCGCCGAATTCCACCTTGCGGTTCCCTTCCCTGGAACAGAGCTCTACGATATAGTGCATCGGGAAGGATTGGTTGAAGGGAATTTCCGAGGCTACGACCACACATTTCCCATTGCGAGGACTTTTTTCCTCTCACGAGAGGAATTGGTAAAATGGCGGAGGAAGGCGATTCATAGGTTTTACCTCCGCCCAAGCTATATATTCCGCACTCTCCTCCATTCTCCTTCTCCCGCTTCCCTATTCAGCTATCTAAAGTTTGCCTTTGAGAGGCTTATCCTTCTTCCCTCTAACTTTAAAAAGGAGCGAGGAAACGATAAAGGATAAGGCGAAGAGGGAAAGGTAGAGCCCAACTTTATAAGAGAAAGGGCGGTAGCATAGAAGGACTTCGTGTTCGCCCTTCGGCAAAAGCAGGGCTTTAAATAACAGGTTCGCGGGAACGATTTCTTCTTCTTTCCCATCTACGAATCCTCTCCATCCAGGATAAAATGTCTCGGAGATTATCAAGTAAGCTTTTTCATTGCTTTTAACATAGAGCCTCAGCTTCCCCGACCTCTCCTCTAAGATTCTAATACTATATTCCAACTTTCTCCCTTCAAGTCTTTCTCCTCCTTCCAAGACCGCTTTCTCTTTTGAAGCGAGATGAAGTTTTTCAATTGCTTCTCTGATGTTCCTCACATTTATCGTTTCACCAACGAGATAAAAGAGCGGTAGCGAATTCTCGTTTTCTTTTATGCTTCTATCCTTGCTTGAGAAAATGAAGCGCACTCCCATCAAATCAATGAGAGGAGATGAAGGATTCTTTACATATAGGGCATTGCTCCGTTCATCGGTTTGATTAATTTGCTGAACGAAGAGAAGGGAGCGGAGGGGGTAGAGGGAGTCGCCTCCTTGAACTTCCCTCAAATTCAGCAGAATGTTGCAGTTGGGGAGGAGGGTATCAAGAGGGTCTCTTGCTCCCGGAAGCGCAAGAAAGCGACCTTTCTCCGAGATGCTTTTCAACTGTTCAGCTATTGGGACGGAGGGAAAAAGCATTTTGGGAGAGGTGGCGGGATTGAAACGCATGCTGAAGGCGAACATATCAACGATTGCTAAAGCCACCAATGCGTGTTCTTTCTTCAGGTTGAGGAGAACCAAAGAAAGAATACTAATGAAGAGGAAGGAGAGGGTAGCTCGCAAGGAGGGGAAGCCTATTTCCACGCCCTTTTGTGATAAGCCAAGGGCGAAGAGTAGCAAGAGGATGAAGAGGATGAGCAATGGCAAACGGGATTTTTTCTCGGGGAGATTGTCCATTCCAAGAGCGGAGAGAACAGCGAAGGAGAAGGAGACGATGTAGAGGTCCCTTGCGGGGGCGGCAAGGAATTTGAAAACTGGTAGGTAGATGAAAATTTTAAGTAGTGGAGTTCTTAGGGCAAAGAGGATGGCGAGGAAGGAGAGCGATAAGAAGAAGATGCTCTCTTTTCTCTTTTTCAGAGCGAATGGGAGAAGGAAGAAGGGAAGAATTCCGAAGTATCCGCATAATTCCACATAATTGAAAGCACCTCTATAATCGTAATCCACGGGATTACCATAGAAATCGGGAACGAGAAAGGTGTAGAGGTGGTCGAGGGGCATAGCTGTAGCTAAGAGGTCGGAGAAGGAAGTTCCAAGGGAGCGATGGCTTCTGGCGGAGAGCTCAAATGAGGGAAGGAGTTGGGGCGAGGATAGAAGAAAGCCCAAGAGGAGGGAAATGAAAAGCGCGAGAAATCCCGATTTATACCTCTTTTCAGAAAATATTCGGAAACAGGCAAAGCAGAAGAAGGTGAACCAGCCATAAAGGGCGAATTGGGTATGTCCAGCTAATAGGCTTAAAGCTAAAGGAAGGGAGGAGAGAACAGCGAAGAGGAAATTTCCCTTTTTGAGGAAGAGCTGAAAGAGAAGAAGGGAGAGGGGAAGCCAGCACATGGAGGCAATAGGAGTTTGATATTCAGCCCAGGCAACCATAGGACCGGAGAAGGTCCAAATAATGGCGCCGAGAAGGGCAGAGATTTTCCTAACGCCAAGGGAAAGGAGGAAGAAGTAAGTGAATATGGATGTGAGAAGGAAATGAAGGATGATGTTGATGGTCATCAGTATGTGGGCTGATAGGAAAAGCAGGGGCCAATTGAATGGATAGAGGCAGGCGGATGCCATATTCGCCAAGAATGGTTGACCACAGAAATTGTAACTGCTCCAAAGGGGGATGAAGCCGGCTCTCAAGCTTTGCTCAAGAAGGACTCGCCAAGGGTAGAAATAGAGAGTGACATCTAAAAGAGGGTTGTAAACCTTTTGAAAATCTGGGAAAAGAGAATGGGAATAGCTCCTCCAGGGTTGGATGCGGAGGCTCAAATCGGCGGGAAGAAGGACATTTCCGGCGAAAATTTTATAGAAGAACAACAACACCAAGAGGAAAAGAAGGATTAAATAGAAGAGGTTACGCCTCAATATCTAACCCTCCAAATTATCACTTCCTCATTGCGGTAAACTGGCTGAAGGTAGGGCATAAAACGGTTCGGGAATTCTGGCGCCAAAAATCGCTCATAATCCCCATAATAAACATATTTAACCCCATTTTCCCTGAGAAATCTCTCTTTTGCCACTTCCTCTGTGCCCCTAAAGAAGCGCAAAACTTCCTTGTATTTATCGGTATAATTCGGCGTTTCTCCCCAATGTCCCGCATACACTCTCCGCCCACACAAAGCAGGGATATAACAAGCGAAATCCGGAATTGCCAGGATTGGTTCCTCTTTCGTGGTGTAATTCTTTAACCAATCCAAAGCCTGCTCCTCTGCTTGAGAAACATAGTTTGGTTGAGGATAGAGCGGTTTATTTGTCATCAGGCTATAAATATCCGTTCCCAATATGACAGCATTTGAAGGGAAGAGCGCGATTAAAAGGAAGGGAAAGATTCTTTTCTTGACATCTATGTAATTGGGTGCCAAGGCAATTGTAGTTAGAATCGCCAAAGGTATTTGGGTTCCCATAAAGAGCTTCCTTTGGAAGGAGAATGGTAAATATGGGAGGATGAAGCCAGCAATAGACCAAGAAATTAAAAATAGGAGCGAATCATCAATCTTTTTCTCTCTAAACCTTTTAGTAATTCCCCAAATGGCGAGTGGGATGAGGAATCCCATCCCTGATAGATAGAAATAGATGGGAGGTGAAAGTGTGGGGACAGCCGCTCTTGCGGAGAAGAGAGGTTCATTGCGCAGAAGGAAAAGCTGGTGATAGATAGCGGGAGAGGCTATTATGAGAGATATCAGGGCGCTATAAATCTCGGGAATGGGTAGCTTTTTGTTTTTTATTAACAAAGAAATGACGAAGAAAATCCATACTAATCCCACGATGACAACATCATAAGTATGGACATTGGCTAATATAAGGAGGCAAATTCCCGCGATGATTCCACCTTTCCAATCCTTCCATTTCAAAAGGGAGTAGAAGAAAAAGATGATGAAAATAAGTGCGAAAGTGAAGAGGGGATTGACATAAAAAGTGAAGAAAATAGTGGATTCGGGTTGCCATAAATCAACAGAATTATTGGTTCCCCTGGCGGGAGAATAACCGCCAGTTAACCAGCCAATTCCCGAGGAGAAAAGGAGAATCAACAAGCCAGCTCTCTTCATGGAAGTGGAGGGCAAGAAGAAATGGAGGAAAGAGTATAAAAGAAAAACGAGACAGAGAGCGAATAGGTAGCGGGAGAGGAAGAGGAGTTTAAGGGGCGATAGATGGAGGAAGCGGGAAATTCCCCCGAGTAAAAGAGCGAAGAAATTGAAAAACGGGTGTTGTTGTCTAATGGAGGTGAAGAGGTTGACGAAAAATATATTGCCCTGCCTCACTTGCTCAATCCAGGAAAGGTAAACGGCGAGGTCGTCCTTGAGCCTTAGAAGACCGAGGAATTTGCTACCTGGGGGTGTGAGAAGGGCGCCCACTATATAGGGAAGGGAGAAGAGGAAGGCAACTATGAGGAAAACTGCTGATATCCAGGTTATCTCTTCCCTTTTCGTCATCAGAATGAGAGCTTTTTTCTCCTCCTATAGACGCTTTGAGTAAGTCCCAATAGCAAGCAGAAAGTCAATAAGTGGCTACCTCCATAGGAGAGGAATGGCAAGGGTATACCTACAGCGGGAAGCAAGCCAAGCGTCATACCGATATTTACGAAGCTATGAAAAATGAGGAGCACGCCTACTTGAGCGGCTATCAGTTGACCGAGCATATCCTCTGTATTGAGGGCTGTAAAGAAACAGCGCCAAACAATTATAAAGAAGAGAGCCAAAATCGCTATGCATCCGGCGAATCCGAGTTCCTCTCCTGCTACCGTGAAGATGAAATCGGTATGCTGAGCGGGTATATAATTTAAACGGTTCTGCGTTCCTTTAAACAGCCCTTTTCCCAGTGCCTCTCCAGAGCCAATCGCTATCCTGGACTGTATTATGTGATAGCCTGCGCCGAGGGGGTCTGCTTTAGGGTTGAGGAAAGCCTGAATTCGTTGCTTCTGGTAAGGACGAAGGATGTCTAAGTGCCAGGCTGCCACTGCTAAGAGGATGAGGGTAAATCCTATGGCTATTATATGTTTCGCCTTTGCTCCTACGAAGATAAGGGAGGAGAGCCATATTATTAGGAATGTTAGGGATGTTCCCAAGTCGGGTTGAAGGAAGACCAAAAGGAGAGGGATGGAGATGTGAAGGAAGGAGCGGAAGAGAACTTTTAGATTGCTTGCTTCCTGATAATTCTTCGCCCAGAAGGATGATAGGGTTATCAGGGCGATAAATTTTGCGAACTCGGAAGGTTGGATGGTGATTGGTCCGAGGGCGAACCATCTCTGCGCCCCGCTTGTTTTCTTCCCCAAAAGTAGGACTGAGAGAAGCATTAAAAACATTAAGAAATACAAAAGCGAGGAAAAGCGAGGTAATTGTCTATAATCTATCTGCACCATTAAAAAGAAGACAAATAAGGAGATGACCGCCCAAGTCCCCTGTCTTAAAAGCAGGAGAATTGAGGTTGTGTTTGAGGAAGATATGCCAAGGGCGGCGCTATATATCAGTAGAAGCCCCACAAGGATAAGAAGGAGCATAGATATAAAACTGGGGTAATCTATTTCTCGCAGAATCCTTTTCCACATTACAAATTAAATTCTAAAGCAATTGTCCCTTTATAGCAATGAAAAGAGGCATTACCTCCCAAACGGATTTTTCCTTAAAATGAACTTAGTTCCTTAAAGATTGACTAAAGGTGTAGAGAAAAGATGTTATTTCATCAGCTTCTCTATCTCCTCCGCTATCTCTCTCCTTGCTCGTTGAAGTTTCCTCGGATTCTTTTCGTAATCGTTTATATCTCTTATGAAACTCCTACATATCTCAGTCCCTTTCTCCCTTCCGCCCGATAGCTTCTGCAATAACCATAGATATTCGTAATCCTCCATCCCTTGTCTTAACATCTCCCATCTTATCGAGTTCAAGGGTGCGTCCTCGCCTGGGTAGATTATACAACAATCTCCTGGTGGAAGACCACCAGGCTCTAAATCCTCAAACGGTTTATCCGACCAATAGTTCAACCCCCAGTGGAGAAAACCCTGGGTATTGTAGAGCCAGTTAAGCCAATGCAGGAGCCTCACTTTAATTAAGGGGTAATCCAAGAACCTGTTAGGATATTTTTGCGTTGGGGCAAGACAGGTGTAAAACCAAACTTCCTCTTTCTTCGGTCTCTTTCTATAAAAAGTAAGGTAGCGATGGAATTCGTGGAGAATAGGCACCCAGACATCTATGGAGCCGACGATTTGCATCGTTTGGTTCGCCTCTATTATCCTCAATTTCGGGGCATATTTCCTAACATAGGAAGCAAATAGATTATAGGATTCAGCATTTATATCTATGGGTTCATCTGCAAGATGTTGCATATAAATGCCGAGCCATCCCTTCTCCTCTAAGTGCTTCTGTAAAGCAGGAAGGAATTGGGAGAGGAATTCGTCCGCTTCTTTGGAGGAAACCTTGACCTCGGGCATCCGTTTCTCTTTCCCATCTTCCAAAACGGTATATCCCGAAAGGACGAATTCTTTAGCCTCCCAAGCTCCTCCTTCCCTTCCACCTAGGTGTCCTCCCTCTATTCTCCCTATCACTCCTTCCTCCTTAAAGATTTCCACCCACTTATCCAAAAGGGAGAAATCAAAGGAAAGCTTGCCGTTAGTTCTGGTTATTTTCGTAAGCGATAAAACCGGAGTGATGATGACATTTTGCCTATGTTCAGCCATATTTCTTGCGTATTTTCGCACGATTCGCCAGAAATCATCGCTCCACATCTCCACCTTGTGGAACTTGGAGATGTTCCAAGGATTGAACCAATTCGTCAGCCAGAGATGGCTTTCCGCGGGCAGTTCAAAAGGAAACACCCTGAGGAAAACATCTATGCTGAAATCGCCCTGCGAAGTTCTAACCGTTATATTGCCCTTATAATTTCCCGCTTTTGTCCCCGGTGGAACGAAGAATGTCAGCCAGATTGGCTGGGTAGTATTAGCGGGAACGTCTATGCTTTTATGGTTGAGAAGGACATCTGGAATCTCGCAGGGTGCGAGGCGAACGAGCTCTTCCTCGGGAGTAAATGGCGTATTTTTCTTAATGGGAACATAGCCAACGAAGTTGTACTGGAAGTTTTCCTTCCCGACCTTTTCCTTCCCTCTCACTAAATCGCTGAACTCAATGCCGTAGATTTGCAAGGGGGAATCGCTTCTTATCGCTATTTGCGCTGGTTCGTATTCATTAGCGGCGCATTCAAGCCTGATTGTCTTCCTCGGGATGATGGGTTGAGTGTCCTTGAAGACCTTCACCATTGGGTCAACAACCCAGAGGGAAACCGAGCCGAACGATAAGCCAGAGACCGTTAATAATGAGGTAGTGAGCAAAAAAGACTTTAACATTTTTAAAATTACCTCCTTTCTTCTTCTCCTATGAGAGGGACGAAGAGGCAAGGTCCAGCCTCCCTCTTCGTTATCTTTCCCTCTTTCTTTTCAATTATAGTGAGAATTTGCCCGTAGTCATCGCCCAAAGGAAGGACTAAGCGTCCTCCTTCCGCCAGTTGTTCAATAAGGGCGGGAGGAATTGTCTTTGCAGCCGCCGAGACCAAAATGGCATCAAAGGGAGCTTGTTCAGGAAGCCCCTTGGTTCCGTCGCCTACAACTATATGGGCGTTTTTATAGCCGAGTCGCTCAAGGCGTTCCCTCGCTTGCTCAGCAAGAGATGGTATCCTCTCAATACCCCACACCTCTCGGCAAATCTCGGCGAGCAGAGCGACCACATAACCTGAGCCAGCTCCAACCTCCAACACCTTCTCATCACCCTTTAAATGCATCTCTTGAAGCATTATAGCGACCATATAGGGTTGGGAAATCGTCTGTCCTTCCCCAATGGGCAAAGGGTAATCCTCATAGGCTAAATGCCGATAGTTCGGGGGGACGAATTCCTCTCTTGGCACCTTTGAAAAAGCAGATATAACCTTCTTATCATAAATTCCCCTACCCACCAAATCTTCCTCTATCATCCTCTGTTTTGCCAAGGTCAATCTATCAGGTGTGTGGTATGTCTTGTCCCTTTCCAAGGTCAAAAGAGGGAGAGCTGGCTTTCCCTTATTTTGTCAAGAGTTCCAAAATAGCGACCGTTTATCGTTATGAAATGTTTCGCCCTCTTCGTTGCTGCTCCCAGCTTTTTCAAGGTTTCTAAGGAAGTGATTCTCTCTGTTTTCCTTACCTCCAATATTCTCCTGGCGGAGATTGGTCCTATGCCGGGCACTCTCAATAGCTCCTCCAGGCTCGCCTTATTGATTTCCAGGGGGAAGAAATCCTTTCTCAGAAGGGCTGAGGCTAGTTTGGGGTCCTGGTTGCGTGGGAGATTCCCATTCTTATCAAAGGGAAGTTCCTCAAAGGAGAACTTATACTTGCGGAGGAGGAAGTCAGCTTGATATAAGCGATTCTCCCTTAGCTTGGATGTGGGAGGGTAATTCCTAAGAGGTGTCCCCGCAACGGGATGGAATGCGGAATAGTAGGCGCGACGAAGGGAATATTCGGAGTAGAGCATATCAACGAAAGTGAGGATATCAAAATCGCTCTCCCCCGCGGCACCCACGACGAACTGGGTAGTGAAGCCGGCAGGCACCTCAATCCTTTGAGAAAGTTTCCTCAGCCACTCCATCTTCTGCATAAAATCCTCCATGAATTTTTCTTTTGATAGACGGGAAAGGTGGAACTGAGTGGGTGCCTCAAAATTTATAGAGACTCTATCGGCGAGCTGCATAGCCCTCTCGACACTCTGCAAATCCGCCCCTGGTAAAATCTTGAGATGTATATAACCCCTAAAGCCCCTTCTCCTCACTATCTCCACCGCATCTATCATCCTTGTCATCGAGTAGAGGGGAGATTTGTCAACGGCGGAGGAGAGAAATAAACCTCTCACATAACCCTTCTCTAAGAGATAGAAGAAAATATCCGCTAATTCCTCTGGTGTGTAGTAGGCGCGGGGGATATCCCTACCTGCTCTTATTGGGCAATATAAGCAGTTGTTCTGACAACGAGAGGAAAGAAGAGTTTTGAAGAGGGGAATACACTTGTTTCCTCCCTGAACAGCGTAATAGATTGAGCGGAAAGCACGAGAGAACCTTCCTTGCTGAGAACAGATATCAAACCTTGCCGCTTCCCCGAGGAGGTTTGATTTATGGAGCAGGTTCATAGGGATGGTTCAGCGAACTTTGGAACCCAGGGGGACCTCCTTTTCAGGGGAGACGAGCACAACCCCTTGGGGAGAATCAACCGCTAAAACCATTCCTTCAGATATCAACCCTTTAATCTTCGCTGGGGCAAGATTTGCCACAAAGATGACGCTTTTCCCGATAAGCTCTCCGGGCGTGTAGTAGGGGGCAATGCCGGCAACGGTTCGTCTTGTGCCAAGCTCGCCCAAGTCTATCTCCATCTGATAGAGCTTCTCCGCTCCTTCTACGACCTTGCAGGATTTTATCTTGCCGACCCGCAGGTCAATTTTTGCAAATTCCTCAATGCTTATCTCTTTCTCCGGTGTGGAAATCTTTATCACCTCCTCCATACGAGGGAATATGGGTCTTGCTTGTTTAATTTTACCTGTTCTTTCAAGGCTTGTAAATGCCCCCCATTTTGCCTCATTTAGGGAGAAAGAAGGGGCATAACCGAGATGAGAGAGGATTTCCTTTGAGGCGGATGGGAGGAAGGGATGGAGAAGTATGGAAGAGATTCTGAGAAGATCTATAGCCGTGCCAAGAGAACTGCGAACGGCAGCGATGTTCCCCTCTTTATATAGACGCCAAGGAGCGGTCTCGTCAAGGTGCTTGTTTGCCAAATCAAGGAGGTGGAAGGCGGAGGAGATGGCGGAATGAAAGGACAATCTCTCCATTGCTTGAGAGTATTCATTGAGCGCCGTTTCCACTTCAAGGGAGAAGTCAGCTCCTGGTGGAGGGAGCTCGCCTTGGAGATATTTAACAGCCATTGAGGTCAGACGATTTAAAAGATTTCCGAGGTTATTGGCTAAATCGGCATTATAGCAAGCCCTCAGAGATTCATAGGAGAAATCTCCATCAGCCCCGAAGGGGGTGGAACGGAATAGGTAAAAGCGAAGCGCATCGCGAGCGAAGGGTTCCTCGCAACCGGAAAAACGCATTATCTCCTTTAGAGCCGATATGGGATGAACGACATTTCCTTTGCTCTTTGACATCTTTTCCCCGTTTACCGTCCAAAAACCGTGTCCAAATAAGAGGGCAGGAAGTGGTAAATCAAGAGCCATAAGCATAGCTGGCCAAAGGGTAGCGTGAAAGCGAACGAGTATGTCCTTTCCCATCACTTGCACATCTGGAGGCCAGATTGAGGAGAACATCTCTTCGTCTTGCAAATATCCCGCTACCGTGAGGTAATTTATCAACGCATCAATCCAAACATATACTTGGAGCCCATCGTCGCCAGGAAAAGGAATTCCCCAGTTGTTCCATTTTCTCGTTATGTATAAATCTCGTAATCCACTTAAAACGAAATTCAGAACCTCCCTCTGGCGGAAATCGGGCATCACTTTCTCATCTTGGAGATAGGGAAGAAGGGATTCCTGGAAAGCGGAGAGGCGGAAGAAATATCCTCTCTCTGAAACCTTTTGAAGGGGACGTCTGCACTCGGGATTGGGGCATAAACCATCCTGAACCTCTTCTTCCCGGAAATAAGTTTCATCGTAAATGCAGTACCAACCTTTATAATAGCCCTCGTAGACCAACCCCCTTTTCAGTAGTTCCTCTATGAAACTTCGCACAACCTTTTTGTGGCGTGGTTCAGTGGTTCTAATGAAAGCGTCGTAGGAGATGTCAAGTTCTTTCCAAGCCTTTTTAAATTCCTCAGCCATCCTATCACAGAAGCTCAGAGGGTCTTCACCTCTGCTCCTCGCCGCTTCTGCCACTTTGGGGGCGTTTTCATCCGTTCCCGTGGCGAAGAAAACCCTCCTCCCCTTCATCTTCATATACCGTGAAATGATATCAGCGGCGAGGGTGGTATAGGCTGAGCCTATGTGAGGGACATCATTTACATAATATATAGGCGTAGTTATATAGAAAACTTTGCCCATTACAGCTTACAAGTGCTACAAGAAGGCAGTGTACAGGTGGAGCAGGATGAGGAGGAAGTGCTTTCACCGGAGGAATTATTGGAGCCGATTGCGAAAGTGGAGAAAAGCCTTTGCGTTTCCCCTCCACACACGGGGCAGGGAACTTCTTCCCCAACCTTGCAAAGAGTAGAGAACTTATGCCCACAATTCTCACAGAGGAACTCATAGATAGGCATATCGCAGTTCACCTCCAAAATTTTCATTTAAATTATAACCAGATAGCGGATAATAGCCAAACATTAACGAGGGAAATTAATCTCCTCCTTGGGGAAGGGCATCACGCCTTTTTCCTCAATTTCTACGAGGACTAATTCTTTTAGGAAGTTCAAATCAACGACTTTCCCCTTGCCTTGAGGGGTCACTACCTCTGCCCCTATAGGGGGTAGTTCTTCTCTCAATTTCTGATAATACTCCAGCTCGTAAGCGAGACAACACATTAGTCTGCCACAGGTGCCTGTTAGCTTGCTTGGATTGGCGAAAAGGTTTTGTTCCCTGAGCATCTTTAGGGATATGGAGCGGAAGGAGTTGAGAAAGAGATAGCAACAGCATAGCCTTCCGCAGGGTCCGATACCACCAAACCGTTTTGCTTCATCCCTTGCCCCTATTTGCGTCAATTCAATGCGAACCTTAAAGATGCTTGCCAACGACCTCACGAGGGCGCGAAAATCAACTCTCTCTTGAGCGCTGAAATAAAATATAAGGTGGGTTCCATCAAGCGTATACTCCGCTGCTATGAGTTTCATAGGGAGATGGTGTTTCTCAATTTCCTCCTCGCAAATCGGGAATGCTTCCTTAGCCTTCTCTTCTCTTTCTTTATAAAGTGCTAAATCCGCAGGAGTTGCTAAGCGGAGAATTTCCCCTTCGCTTTCCTCACCAGATGCATCATCTCTTATCTCCTCAACTGTTCCCAGCTCCTCTCCTCTGGGAGTTTTAACCACTACACTATCTCCCTCTTTCAAGGGGAGGCCTTTTGTATCGCAGACCAGTGTGTTTTCTATTTTCCCATAGGTAACTATAGCCTTTGCCATCTCAAAAAATAATATTAAAAGATATAAATGGATTGTCAAATCACCGGGATAAGATTTCCTATTTCTTGACTAAATTCTGTTTTGACTATATATTTTCTGAAAAAAGTAAGGAGGGATTTTTATGAGAGAATGCAAGTTGGATATCAATCTATCCCGTTGCAACTGCACATACGAACCTTGTCCTAGGAAAGGAATCTGCTGTGAATGTCTAAGATACCACCTTTCCCATAAGGAGCTTCCTGCGTGTTTCTTCCCTCCAGAAGTGGAGAGGACTTATGATAGAAGCATAAGGAGATTTCTTTCTCTTCAGAAGGGTTAACGATGGAAGGAGAGGAATTCGCCCAGCTGGTTGAAACAATAAGGAGGATAAGAAAGGAATGCCCCTGGGATAGGGAGCAAACGCACGAGTCCATGAGAAAATATCTCATTGAGGAGTGTTTTGAGGCAGCTGAAGCCATTGATAGTAAAAATCCCAAGGAATTGAAAGAGGAGCTGGGGGATATATTGATTCAGGTGATATTCCATTCTGTTGTTGGGGAGGAAGAAGGTTCTTTCACTCTTTTTGATGTTCTAAGGGAGACAAAGGAGAAGCTAATCCGCAGACATCCCCATGTATTTGGGAACAGGAATTTGCAAACTGGTGTGGAAGTTTTAAAGCAGTGGGAGGAGATAAAAAATGAAGAGGGCAGGGATTCCGTCCTGGCGGGTGTTCCCAAGGATTTGCCCGCTCTTCTGAAGGCATACAGGATAACTGAGAAGGCTAAGGCGGTGGGGTTTGACTGGGAAAAGGCAGAAGATGTTTGGGCGAAGGTGGAAGAGGAGTTGAAGGAATTAAAAGAAGCTATGGATAAGAGGGAAGGGTTGGAAGAGGAAATGGGAGATGTTTTGTTTGTCCTCGTCAATCTATCTCGCCACTTAGGAATTGACCCCGAGTCCGCTCTTCGCAAGGCAACGGGAAGATTTATAGAGAGATTTAGCCAAATAGAGGCAAGAGCAAAAGAGAAGGGTGTTAACCTTAAAGATATGAGTCTGGAGGAAATGGACGAGATCTGGGAGGAGGCTAAAAGGGGAAGTGAGAAGGGGAATAGCTGATAGTCCTTTGCATTACGGTGCTTGTCCTCCCTGGCTTTTTGTGAAGATGAAGCGGTTGGGTAGGGGGATAATAGAGGGGATAGCTGAGGAATACGGTAGTGAGGAGGTTTTGAGGAGGCTTTCCGACCCGTTTTGGTTTCAAGCTCTTGGTTGCCTTTTGGGATTTGATTGGCATTCCTCTGGGCTAACTACCACACTATGTGGGGCATTGAAGGAGGGAATAAGAGGGATGGAAAGGGATTTGGGGCTATGGATTGCGGGAGGGAAAGGGAAAACATCCCTCAAAACTCCACAGGAGATAGAAATGGTGGGCGATAAGGAGGGTATGGAGGTGGGACATTTGATATATGCTTCAAGGATGTCCGCTAAAGTGGATAACTCTGCTCTTCAGGATGGTTATCAAATCTATCATCATACATTCATTTTCACGAGGTCTGGGAAGTGGTGTGTTATACAGCAGGGGATGAACGAGAGGACAGGCTATGCTCGTCGCTATCACTGGTTGAGCGATGAGGTATGCGATTTCGTATGTGAACCGCATTCATCCATAGTTTCTCAAATGGTTGAAAAAACCGTCTTGAATATGGTGGCGAAGGAAAGTGGAAAGGCGAGGGAAGCTGTGACTCTTCTTTCCTCCGAACGACCCGAGAAAACCCTTAAGGAGCTGGAGAGAATAGAAGTTCTTCGGCTTCCCAAAGAGCATCCAGTGGTAATCAGAAAAGAAAGCTTAAGGAAGGTGTTGCTGAAAACTTACGAGCGAAAACCAAGGGATTTTGAAGAGCTCCTTGGCATTGAGGGGGTAGGGTCAGCCACGATAAGGGCATTGGCGCTCCTTGGGGAGCTAATCTTTGGAGCCAAGCCTTCCTATCGGGACCCAGTGAAGTTTTCCTTCGCTCACGGCGGGAAAGACGGACATCCTTATCCGGTAAATAGGAAAACTTACGAAAAAACCATCCAGGTATTGGAGGAGGCTGTAAGGCTGGCAAAGTTAGGGAAAAAGGATAAGTGGGAGGTTTTAAGGAAACTTGCCCGGTTTTACGAATGATATCCCTTCTGGAAAAGGAAATGTAACTCGGGGAAGAAGCATCTTCCCTATTGTTATATCCACATTAATCCTCGCTTTAGTGTTTTTCTCCGTCCTTCTTCTCGCAGCGGGCTATGGGGCAAATGTTGGAGAAAGATTGGTTGTTTCTCTTTGCTCCTGGCTTCTAATTTTGCCGGGGATTTATGCGATAAAGAGTAAATCACCCATTAGGTGTGCTCGCTTCACGATGTTCGCCCTATTAATGATAGTTTTGATGGCTCTCGGCTTAAGCACCTCGGATTTCAGATTCCCCATTCATATTATCATAGTCTTTTCTTTGTGGGCGCAGCTTCTCTTTTATCCCATCCTTCATAAGGGGGCAGTTCTTTGGCTAACAATTATTACAGACCTCATCCTATTGGGAGCTTTCTTTCCTTCTTTCCCTGTTTTCCATTATCCTTCACTCCTACTTATGATGTGTATTCCCTTCTCAATCATTACTTGGGAGAGCGGGTGGTTAGGGGGATTGGCTGGCTTCATACCACTCATTTGGGGGATATTATATGGAAGAATTTTAGGATATAAGGACGAAGGGCTGTTCTTATTGATATGGGCACCGATTTTAGGAGGTGGTAGTGCCACACTTGGATTATTTGTTAACGATTATAGGAGATTGAAGAAGATGATAAACAGATTGCAAATCTTCTGGCCGTTGGGTAAGGAGGTTTTGGAACAGGAAAGTTTCAAAGAGGCGATGGGAACAGTTTTGAAATATATATTGGAAAATATTCCCTCAACGAGATATTCTTTATCTGTTGAAGGGAAGGAGGTTGAGCCACTTTCCTTTCAATCTACCCCTCCACCAGGGGATAAAAGAGATGGTGAAACTTTTCGTTTGCGAAGGCGGTTTGCAGGCTCTGATTTCAATGGAGAGGTGATTTTGGAGAGGGACGAGGAGTTCAGCGAAGAAGAGGAAGAGGTTTTGATAGACATATTCGGGGAAGTAATGCCGGCGATTGAGAAAATCCTCTACTTGGAAAAGGCGGTTGAGGTTGCTGCTACCGACCCTTTGACTTCCCTCGCTAACAGGAGATATTTCCTCTATTTTTTACGAGAAGATATCAATAGGGCTAATCGTTATAAGATACCTATTTCCCTGGTGTTTTTGGACATAGATGGGTTTAAAGCTTATAATGATAAATATGGACATTTAGCTGGAGGCGAGGTCTTGCGTAAAATAAGCCGAACTATGAAGAAGCTCGTTCGTAAAACCGATATACTCGCTCGCTATGGGGGAGATGAATTCGCCATACTTTTCCCTCATATCGAGGTTAATGATGCTATGATTGTTTGTGAAAGGATAAGGGATAGCGTAAAGAAGCTCGGGCTCTCCGCAGGAGATAAAGTTATTACTGTTAGCGGTGGCTTAACTATGTATAGAATGGGAGAGGGAATGGGGGAATTTCTTCACAGGGCAGACGAGTTATTGTACAAGGCAAAATCAAAGGGCGGAGATAGAATAGAGGTAGGATGAGATGATTTGTGGGCACTGTGGAGCCGAGATTCCCGATGACGCTGTTGCTTGTCCCTACTGTGGAGCTCCCATAGAGGAGAAATTCGGGGACTCCGGAGACTGGGGAATGGAGAGGGAGGTCTATTCCCTCTTGGCTACAGCTAATTTATATAGGGTTAGAGGACTGTGGCAGGAAGCGGAGAATAAGTGCATAGAGGTTCTCCGTCGTTATCCAAACAATCCCGCCGCTCATTCCCTTTTAGGGGATATATATGCTGACCAAGGGAGGTGGGAGGAAGCGAAAGAGTGGTATGAACTAGCTGTTGAGCTTGCGCCTTCATCACAAGCCGACAAGAAGAAACTGGAAAGGGTGAAGAGGATTTTAGCGGAGAGAGAAAAACAATCCAAAGGGAAGATGATAACTTGGGGAGCCTTAGCATTTGCCCTTATGTTGATTTCGTTCTCTATTTTCCTCTTCATTCAATGGAGACATTCCAAGGCGGAACTTTCCATAAATTATCCATCTTACATCCCCAACTTGCCCCCTTCTTCTCCTACTCCTCCCATTTCCCTTCCTACTCCCACTGAGGAGGCGCCCCCCGCCTCTCCATATACTCCAAGGGAGGAAAATATAAGGCAATGGATAATGAACGCCCAGATTCCGGGGATAGAAAGAGTGAGAGTTGTAGTGGACGCCGTCAATCAGAAAGCTATTATTGACATATTCTCCAGAGTTCCTTTCAATTACCAGGATGTGCTGGCTCTTTTGATGAAAATCTCTCTTCCCGTTTTACAAGCAGCTACGAAGGCGGACGCCGAGATAAAATCTTTCACTTTGAGGCTTCTTGTTCCCATTGATTCATCCACTGAGCAAGCGTTTCAAGGAACGATAAGCCGTGAGGAAATACTGCAAGCCACAGAGGAAACAATCCTCTCCCTCTTCCGCGATGTTTTATGGCATCATTCCTTCTACCAATTTCCTAATCAGTGATTATATAGAGCAAATGTCCTAAAAGTGGAGGGATAAGGCTTAAAAAATCGCTTTCAAAAATCCTTTTGAGAAATAGTTCTACATCCCCGTCGTCTTTGGCCCCTTTCGCCGCCATTCCCCACCAAATTAGCTTTTCGAGGTCGGTTTCATTAAACGGAGAAAGCTTCTCCTTCATTGCAAGGTAAAGTTCTTTCCTTCTCTCCGAGAAGGGAAGCAAAGCGATTGCCATAAGATTCGCCATCTGCTCGGGATACCACCCGCTCAATCCACTTGACCTTTTACCATTTGGGGAAAGCTCCCAGGCATAGCAATTGTGTTCCTTGTCCCAAAGATTCTCCTCAATGCTTTTCAACATCGCTGAAGAGAGGGATGTGAAATTGTCACCATCTTCTTTGTATCCTAATGCGTGGGCTATTCTTCCAGCATCTCTAATACCACGCCAAGTCTCAACATTGTCCATCAGATACTTGATTGGGTAATTTGGTTTTGCATATGTAAGGTTGTCTTCCTGAAGGGTTAACTTAACCCCCTCAACAGCAATCTTAACCGCTTTATATATCTCTTTTAGATAGCGTTTGTCTTGGGATGCTTTATAGAAATACCATACAGCGGTGATAAAGGTTCCAGCGTAGGCATCGCTTGAATCGTAATCTCCCGTTGGCTTGAGCTTTGAGGGTATTCCTTTGTAATCAAAGATTGTTCCATCAGGATTAAGATGAGAAGCATACCAGTTTAGCCAAGCTTTTGCCCCTTCCAAGTATTTTCTGTCTTTCGTTTTGCCATATGCAAGGCAAAGCCCAATTGAGGCATAGTTGGAGAAATAGGGAATGACGATGTTATCATTCCTTTTTAGAGGATAAAGAAAAAGAGCTCCATCGGACGCTTGATATTCCAATATCTTATCCCCTATTTTCCTGATAAATTCCTCCTGTAAAGGGAAGGAACTAACAACGAAAATAAGAGCAAGGAGGAGAATTTTCACTTCTTTAGGCTTATCTCAAGGGTTTTTATTTCATAAGGGGAGAGATTGACCATGATTTGGTTGCCATTGAAGGGAATCTGTTTAATCTTTTTCTCGAGGAGGTTCGTTTCGTTGGCTGAGGAGATAGGGGCGGGGAAAGTGATGGTTGCTCTTGCTTTCCTGCCGTTGAATTCAACGAGGCGGATTATGAGGGAATTTGAATCCTCCGCAAGTTTTATCGCTGTCGCTATCGCATCGCCTTCAACTTTCAAAAATCCCCATTCAGGAGGAAGCTTTCCTTCGTGATTTGTCGTTTGATAGACTATGAGCGGGTTATTGAATTCCCAGCCTTTTTTCAAAACCTCTGCCTCCTGCCAATTCCCCTGATGGGGATATATCGCATAAGAGGCTTTATGATAGCCGATATCCGCTTGAGGGTCGGGGTCAACGGAACCTCTGAGTAGTGTAAGGCGGATGCTTCCATTTTTCACATCATAGCCATATTTGCAATCGTTGAGGATAGCAACTCCATAGCTTCCATCCGTGGAATCTATGTTGGCGAATGTGATAGCGGGAACCTCGTGTCCTCCATCTGGAGGGGGAGTGAATGTGCCGGAGGGAAGCTTTCTCCCATCGGAGGGACGCTCTATGACCGCATAAGGAATTTCAAAGAAAGCCCTTGTGGAGGTCAGTGTCGTGGGGAAAGCAACTTTGAGAAGGCGATTACGCTCTTGCCAGTTAGCATAGAAGATGATGTCTACGCGGGGAATGTCTTTGTAAAATCTTATCTCCCTATCAAAGGAAGAGTTGGAGAAGAGGTGAAGGGTATAGAAGGAGGTGAAAAGCGGTCCATCTTTTCTTATCACATAAGCGGAATCGTTTAGCTCCCACTTATTTCCATCAAGATGAATCACCCAAGCGGACATACCTCCCGGTCCTTCACCAAGGACTTGGAGGACATTTGCAGGAGCGGAGAAAATTTCCCTTTGGGCTCTTTTATCGTATAGGCGAGAGATATTGCCTGATTTAGGGTCTATTTCTCCCAAGTAGAATTGATTATCTATTTTGAAATCGGAGCGGGAGGCATAATTAGGGGTAATATTGGAGGGCTTTGCGTAGAATAGCTTGTAACCCCAGCCGGGTATTCTTTCTGCAAAAAAGGCGACTTTTATTCTCTCTCCTTTTGTGGTTGTGATTGAATCTAGAATCTGGCTATTAACCCTGTTTCCTTGAAAATCAAAGATTTCAAGGTCTTTTGTTCCCGCTGGGGCGAGGACCTCGCCAATGGCTATATCGGTTCTTTCCCAGGAAAGGGGATTGAAGACAAGGAGGGGAATTCCCTCCCCTTGAGTTGATATCTTTCCTGCTATTGAGGAAAGAGCGGAATTGATTGTTTTGCGGGTGAATGCGAAAACTTCATTGTATTGCTTTTGGGCATCTTCATAGATCGCGTGGATTCCCGAGCCTGGTAGAAGGTCATGGAATTGATTGAAAAGGACAAGATGCCAGTTTTTCTCTATGTCCTTTTTGGGATAGGGAATGCCTAGATAGTTCGCTATCGTTGAGAGGAGTTCCGTGTTCAGCATAGCGTATTCTGATTTGCGATTATTGTATTTCTGCTTTGCCTGAGAAGTGTAGCAACCCTCAAACTCAAAGTTCAGTTCTTCCTTCACAACTGGTATATCTTTACCCTCTTTTTCAGCCTGCTTGTAGAAAGTCTCAGGGGTTGTGAAAACCATCTTCGGGGTGACCAAGCTCTTAGAACGCTCAACGATTTCCTCTACATCCTTCAAAGTTGCTCCTCCACCGTGGTCGCCTGGTCCTATCAAATACATATTGCAGTTGAGGTCATACCTTTTCTTCATTTCGTTTAAGCCGCCCTCTCCCGTGCGAACCAGAACCCTTGAACCATCTATTCCTTCCCACCAATAAAGTGGTCCACGAGAACAACGGTAATGGAAATAGTAATCTATACCCGATTTCTTCAAAATCTGGGGCAATTGCCAGCTATGACCAAATGTATCAGGACTCCAGCCTACTTTGACATCCACTCCTAAGGCGGAGAGGAAATACCTCTTTCCATAGAGGAATTGGCGGACGAGCGCCTCTCCATTGGGCATATTCAAATCCGATTCCACCCACATTCCACCAACAACTCCCCACCTTCCCTCCTTCACTCTCTGCTTAATTCTCTTAAATATCTCAGGATATTTCTCCTGCATCCAGAGATAGTATTGAGCGGCGCTTTGCGTGAAAGTATAGCTGGGAACTTTATCCATAATGTCCAAAGCTTGGGTGAATGTAAATCTGCATACATCCACCGTCTCAGGCCAGCGCCAAAGCCAAGCCGCGTCAATGTGCGATTGAGGGATGATGTAGTTGGCAAATCTTTTCATAAGTGAATCCGCTTCCTTTACAAGCTCGGTTGCCTTCGCGAGGGATTGGCGGAAAAGGTGGATGTTTCCCTCTTGCAGAGCCTTCTCGTCTATTGTCTGCAAAGCTGAATTGTAGATTTCCTCGTAGTGAAGGGAGTTTGCCTTATCCCACTCCTTAGCATTTTGTAGTCTTTGAAGGGCGTTCAGCAAATCTTCAAGTTCTTTTTGTTCCTCGGTTTGAAGATATGCGAACATCAATCGCCCTTCCGCAGGGTGGTTTATCGCCCTTACTACTATCAATATCTTCTCACCAGGAACGGCTTTATTCCTCAGCTTCACATTTCCATCTGCCCAACGAAAGCGCTGAGCGAGCTTACCATCCACATAAATTTCCCCTTCGTCATCTATCCCTACCTTAAAATACAATGGTTTACCCTCAATGGGAAAACCGTTTAAATTCTCTGGGACAGTTATAACCTTCCTGAACCAGCCGTGGCTTTCTGGAACATTCCACCTGAAGCCGATATCAGCCATCTGCCAAGAGGAATCGTCGTAATCAAGCTCTGAGAGGAAGCCGATACCCAACCTGCTTAGAACCATCTTATCAGGAGTTATAACGATAGGCGGCTTTCTCGGTCCGCCCCAAACACCCCAATCATTTACCCTTAAAGCGATCAAATTTCCTTCTCCATATTTCACATAGCGAGATATATCGGTGTAAGTTGCGCTTTCGTGGACGCTTCCTATGGATTTGCCTCCATAGTGAGCAATTTTCTGACCATTGACGAAAAGGTCGTATTCATCATCAACTCCTCCGAAAATTACGAACAAGGGGTTTCCCATCCATTCTTTGGGAATGAGGATTACCTTCCTATACCAGGCTATTCCATCGTAATCTTGGTAGCCTTGCTGTTCCCAGGGTCTCCCGCAATCTATTTTAGCCCATTTGGAATCGTCGAGGGAAGGAGAGAACCATTTCTCCTTCAAGCCTATATCATTTGGGTCAGTTTGGAATTTCCAATCTCTACTGATATCAACGAACACATATCCCTCCAAGGAGGAAGGAGTAGGGTCTCTAAGGATGAAACGCCAGCTATGTAGGGGATAAGAGGCTCTCTCCCTTAACAGGGAAATTTTATCCTGCTGGGGAATTAGCAGGTAAGGAAAGAGAAACAGAAAGACTAAGAATTTAAAATGGCGCATATTTTCTACCAGCCTCCTTCTCGCTTTATTAATTGAATATAAAAAAGTCCACAAAGATGGTCAATAATTTTTATCTTTTTGTTTATTTTCACCATCTAAAATAACGGTAGGGGTCATCTCCAAGGGGGAAGTCTGGTATATGGTCTGGATGATAGAAATCCACTGGGAAGGGAGGTTCCTTTAGTCTAATCTTCATCTGCTGGGCTGCACCAGCAAAGCCGCCTCCACCATAATTATCAAACAGCCTAACAGTTATCGTGTTTTTGCCCGCTTTAACCAATCTGCCCGGTATTGTATATGTGCGAGGGGCGGACCACCAATTGGGTGTTCTATTATCAGTTGAACCTATCAACTCTCCATTGAAGAAGGTGAAATCGTAGTCATCAATTGCTCCGAGGGAAAGCAACAAATCCCTACCTTGCCATTGAGGCGGAATCTCAATAGTTGCTCGGAAAACAGCTTCTCCATCTATTTCTTGAAACTCTCTCAACAATCCGGGGACATTCGTCTCTTTCCATCCCTTTTCAGATGGATTTTCTATCAATCTCTTCGCTTTCTCGCTGATTCCGGGGTCGGAGTGAACTTTGTCTGGTGAAGGTGCGGGAAGGAGTTTAAGGGTTATCTGATATTGCCATTTTTCCGGCAAAGGGATATCCCTTGGCATCGGGGAAAAGAAGATTTCATCGCTTTTGAAGCTTGCGCCGAGATTGGAGAGGATTTGGGATAAAGCCCTTGTCTCCCGCCAGCGAGTGAATCTGAAGTAGGTAGCCACGATTTCTTCCCATATGTCTTTCCCCATTTGTTGGAAGGATATAGCTGTAAGCCAATAGGTCGCTGGTTGAATCGCAAGCTGGAACTCTACCCTTACTTTCTCGTCCTTTGTGGCACGTATAGTGAACTGGAAGAATTTCCATTCATTGCTTAAATTGAGGTTGGAGCTGAAGTCAACAACATTGAAAGGCTCGTGGTCCATTATCAATGCGACAACGGCACGGCAATCTCTATCCGCTTTAGCCCAGAAGCTCAGCGAGTAGCTTTTTCCCGCCTCAATTCTTCCCACAGGCTGGCGAAATTGAATATGCCAAGTCTGGTCACTTGCTTGACTCACGGCTATTCTGACTGATTTTGCGGATGGATTAGCTTTCCTTAGCTCTTCTGGGATGTTAATATCCACTACCGCGTCACCTTTTGCTGTTCCATATTGACCGAATGTCCATCCATCCAGCTGGGATGAGAAATCGCCATTTCTCACCCTTTCAAGTGAATTGAAACGGAATGGGTCTATTTGGGAATATATGGCCACCCCCTTGCCCATTTTCACTCTTCCCAATAGACCATCTGCACCAACTTCACAGCCTCCAGTTATCAACCAAGCGGGATAATCCGCTTTCCAGTGAAGGTCGGAAGGGCTTAAACCTGAGCATTCCTCCCAGTTGGGGATATTTAAAGAGCCATGAAATCTCCCCTTTTTCTCCAATTTAACTTCAAAAGGTACGTCTGGATTATCCCTTGGCAGAAAGAGGACCTTACCTCCATTTTCCATATATTCCTTTAACTTTTCCTCTTCAACCTCTGCATCGGAGCCGATAATGACCAATCCAGCATCTTGTCTCAAATCGCTTTCCCTTTGATAATTCACGCCGAGGAAATCCAATAATCTCGCTCCTCTCTCCCCACCTATGTAAATTACCTTTTGTTCCCTTTTACAAGCTGTGCCTCCCTTTTGAAGATATTCAATCAATTGATATGCGAGCTTCTGGCAGGCTGGGTCTAAAAGAGCGTGGTCCTCCAAATCGAGCGTGCAGAGGATGAGAAGCCCTCTGCCATAGTTGAGCTCCATAAGGGGGGAATAGGCTAAATCGAATTCGCATTCCAATATTGGGCGCCAACTGCCCCTATGCGGCTTTTCAATAGCAGCGCTTGTAATAGCTCCCCTGTTGCCCCAATGCCAACCATAGGGTGGTATTTGCTCCATCGGATACTCAGGATACTCCTCAACTAATTTGCTTATGCCATTCCAATCCCTCAAGTCCTCATCATCTAATCCCTTTACCACGGGATGGTAGGAATTCACCATGAACACCCTTCTGGATAAGTGGCGAGCAACGCGTAAGCCAAGGTATTGCCTGAACCACTCTGGGTCTTGAGACATAACCAATGCTCTTCCACCATTTTGAAGGAAACCCCTTAAGTCAAAGGGCAATTTGAAACCATTTGAAAGAACCTTTCTCCCAATCACGATTCTTGATACTCCACTGGGCAAGGCATTCTTTACAAGCTTCACATCGTAACCGAGTTTTCGGAAAAGATTAGTTGTTTCCCCAACGGGGTCGAACAACCAAATCTCTTCTTTTCCTTTTCGGATTGGTCGGAAAGCGCGAAAGGAAAACTCATCTGTATGCTCGTATCCTCCTATTCTCGCTTTGAGAACGATTTTCCCATCTACTTTATCGGATGGCAGTGTATCGGGGAGAACGATTTCTATGGGGAAGAAAAGATTCGTTGCGGGTTCTATTTGCCCCTTCTTTTCTCCCTTGGCTAAGACCTTCTGTCCTAATAAAGCCTCCCAATGGAAGTTATAGGGTAGAGTGTCCCTTTCATCATTTATCAGTACTATTTGCTTTTGGATTTTTTGACCGGCGAAGAAGTTGTGGTCTTTAGCGGTGAAAGCTTCCTTGGGACCAGCTATCCAGGCTAAAGTGGGACCATTAACTTTCTTTAAGGTCTCCAAAGCAGGGTGAATGATGTTCCCCTCGGGACGGCGGTAATATAAAAGGGAGATTGGAATTGTTTCCCTATACACTCCTCTCTTTCCTTCTTTAAATGGCAGCTTGATTTCTCCTGTTTTCTCTTGCCAGAATATTCCATCCCTCCAGGGAACCATTCCTCCCGTTATCCCCCAGGTTCGCCAGCTTCTCCAAGTGTTTTGAATGAAGAGGCTTTCAAGAGCTTGGAGGGCGGGCGCGCCAGCTAAAGCGGGATGTCCCTGCCAGTTGGCATAATGTTGGTCGCCTTGATATCGGTTGACGATTTCCCTTCTATATTCATCCGTTTCCAGTTCGTAAGCTTTTCTCCCTAGATAAATGGCGCAGAATTCAGTAACCCAGGGTTCGCTGATGATAGCGTTTCCGTAACCGTCTCGTCCTCGCATAAAAGTAGTTGTGAGAGGGGTTCCGAATTCAATGGGTAAATAGGGCATATCGCCGTATTTCACCCAATGGCTTAGCCATTCCTCTCTTTCCTGAAGGGGGATGAGGTTGAGATAGGTATTGGGAGCGAAAACATCGCCGTTATACACTCCGTGATGAACGATAACCGGTCGTGTAGGGTCATATTTCTTAATCAAGGCGATGCCTTCCCTTATCGCTTTCCAATGCTTATCAGCGGAGGGATTTTTCCCCTCATACCAGTTTTTCCTCCCAATGAAGCGAGGGTTTTGGTCCTGCCAATCGTAGCCAGCGAAGTTTGCTGTTGTTGTCCACATAACGACTGAGGGGTGATTGCGATAGCGACGCAATTCCGCAAACATTCGTTTTTCGTATGTTTCCTTTACCCCTGCCTGCCACCAGTGATTTAAATCCCCCCACGTGATATAGGGAGCCATATCCAAGGCGGGCGCCATAATTAAGATTCCCTTTCTGTCCGCTATCTCACACCACAGCTCTCTAAAATGGGTGCTTCCTCTCTCATCGTGGTTCCAAGGCCACAACTCAACAATATTGAAACCGGTGGCAAGTTCTCCCTCCAACATAGCCTCAATTACCTCGGAAACTCCCGCACAATTGTTCCATACATCTCCTGCCTCATCTGGGCGAAGACGGATTTCTCTTCCATTCAAGAAAAATTTCTTTCCATCAATCCAAAACTCCCGAAAACCGAAGATTTCGCCCCATTCATCATCTATTTTTTTACCCTTCACTTGTAGCAATAGCTTGTATAGGTTTGGCTGGCGAAAATCCCAGAGGTGAGGATTTTCCCATTTCCATGAAACTTTTAAGTTCTCGCTTGGCTTACCGGATAATTTTTTCCTTGCTTGAAATCTCTTTTCCTCATTGCCTTTCTCGTTTAGAACCCGAGCGATGATTTCTACTTCTTCTTTGATTTTGATATCTGAAATTTCTATTTCAATTGTCAGGGTTTTCTCTCGCACAGAGGTCTGGATGAAGATATCATCTATATGAGCTCCCATAGGTCTACACTCAAGAAACACCTCTCCAATCAATCCCTTTGTTTCCAATTTTGCATTAGTTGAATATTGGGGATTTTTGAGATTCAGAAGCTCTCTCGCTTCCTTCTCGTCGCCGCCCGAGGCTACTAATATTCTTATTTCTGCTTCCTTGCCTGGCTCAACCGCCTTCGCGATATCCACAGAACCATAGGGCCATTCTACTCTCCCGCATTCAACTCCGTTAGCGAACACGATTGCGTCAGTGCTTACCCTGCCCAGAGTCAAAAGAATCGTTTTTCCCTTCCAATTTTTGGGGATTAAAACATTTTTCCTATACCAAGCTCTACCAAGCGTTGAGAGGTCTATATCCTGCCAAGATGGTCCCTTCCCCTTGGTTATTAAGCCCGGTAGTCTCCAATTTCCATTCCAGGTTCCTGGCACCAGTATAATTCCCCAGGATGATTGCGAGAAAGAATTTTCGTCTATTGCGGGCATAAATTCCCATCTTCCATTTAGACAAATCCTCTCCCGCTTTGATGAGAGGATTTCCAAATTGCTTTGGGCTGAACTTAAAATGGAAGCTAATAACAACAAAGGAGCGAGACTTCTCATATTGTGCCCTCCTTTATCGCTTTATATTTTATCATACAACATATCTCAGATCATCACAAAGTGGGATTATTTTATTCTCATATCTGCCTTCAAGTGATAGAATATAGAATTACAAGAAGAAAGGAGGAAAGCGAATATGATAAGACTGGAGACAATAAGAGAGAGAATAAGACAGCTTGAACCATTTACAATCATAAAGAGGATTGAGCCATGGAAAGCGAAAGTAGCCTATTATGAAGCGCCGGGAAAATATAAGTTCTTGGGGGAGAAAACGATAAATATGGGGGATATTTGGGGAAATCCCAATGAGACCGTTTTTCTTACAACTTCTATAGAGCTCCCCGATAGGGATAATCTCGCGTTAGAGCTCGTTTTGGGTGGGGAGGCACTGGTTAGGATAAACGGTGATTCTTATCAGGGATTGGATAACAACAGAAGAATCGTTCCTCTGCCTAAACTAAATGAAGTGGAGATAGAAATTGAAGCTTTTTGTCCTCCCGCCCATTCCTTCCGCTCCGCTGGTCCCTTAACCCTTCAGCGGTCCTTCCTTGTTGGGATAAACAGGGAAGTTTACGATTATTATTTTGACCTCATATCCTTTTTGGAGATTGTGGAGAACGAAACAGACCCCCTGATAAGGGGAACTCTCCTATCAGCGATGGAGAGGTCAATTAAAGAAGACGATTATAAGAAAGCCAGGGAGGTTCTCTGGGAAGGCGTTGACCTACCTAAGCCCCCTGGGGAAATCCACCTTTTAGGGCAATCTCACATTGATATTGCCTGGCTCTGGCCATTGAAGGAAACCGTTCGCAAATGTGGTCGCACCTTCTCAACGATAATCAATCTCTTGAGGGAATTTCCCGAATTTCGCTATGCTCAAAGCGAGCCACAAGCCTATGAATTCGTCAAGCTCCATTATCCCGATGTCTACGAGAAGATAAAGGAGATGGTTAAGGAAGGGAGATGGGAGCTCGTGGGAGGGATGTGGCTTGAACCCGATTGCAACATCCCCTCAGGGGAATCTTTTGTTCGTCAGCTTCTTTACGGTAAGCGCTTCTTTATGGAGGAGTTCGGGATTGAGACGAAGATAGAATGGCTTCCCGATGTCTTCGGCTTCTCCGCTGCACTTCCCCAAATACTGAAAAAGGCGGGCATGGACTACTTTATGACGATAAAAATAGGATGGAATGATACTAATCGCTTTCCCTACACACATTTCCTTTGGAGGGGAATAGACGGAACTACAATTGAAACTTTCTTCCCAAGAGCCTTAAATCAGGACATAAATGTGAGGGAGTTAAGGGAGGCTTGGCAAAGGCTTCAGGAAACGGGACCGGCGCCCGAAATCGCCTATTTGTATGGATATGGAGATGGAGGCGGAGGACCAACAAGGGAGCAGATAGAGAAGGGAAAACGCTTTTCCAAGCTTCCTGCTCTTCCCTCCTTGAAGTTCTCAACGGCAAAGGAATTCTTTGAATCCATTAAGGGAAAGGAAAACCTTCCCGTTTGGGATGATGAGCTCTATCTTGAAAGACACAGGGGAACCCTCACGACGCAGGCGAGAAACAAGCGATGGAACAGGAAGGCTGAGTTCCTTCTTCGAGATGCGGAATTCCTCTCCTTCTTTTCCGGTTCCTATCCAAAGGAGAAATTTGATAGGGCTTGGAAGCTCGTCCTCCTCAACCAGTTTCACGACATCCTGCCCGGAAGCTCCATCGGAGAGGTATATGTGGATAGCGAAAGGGATTATAAGGAAATTTTCAGCATAGGTGAGGAGATAAAGGGGAATGCCTTGAGGATTTTGGGAGAAAGGATAAACACTGAAGGCGATGGGAAAGAGGCGGTCATTGTATTCAATAGTCTTTCCTTCCCGAGGAAATCCCTGGTAGAGATTGAGCTTCCCAGGGGAGTTAAGGTGAACGCAGATTGCCAGCGTCTCGGGGAAAAGCTTCTATTTACAGCCGATGTCCCTCCAATGGGATATAGGGTTTATCAAGTAATTGAGGGAGAGCCGGAAGAAGGTGGGTTGACAGTTAGGGAAGACCACCTTGAGAACGATTTGTTCAGCTTGGATGTAGACGATGAGGGGAGGATAACGAGGCTTTACGATAAGGTGAATGATAGGGAGGTGCTCTCCGCGCCGGGCAACGAGCTCTTGCTTTTCCACGACCTCGGCGATGCGTGGGAGGTGGAGAAGGACTACGAGGTCAAGTCTTGGAAGTTAGGCAAGGTCAAAAAGCAGGTTGTGGAGAGAGGACCCTTGCGCGGTGTTCTCCGCTTGGAGTGGCAGTTCGGAAACTCACGAATGGTTCAGGATTTGACCATTTACAGAGATATCCCACGCATTGATTTCGTCACTTATGTTGATTGGCGCGAAAAGCATAAACTCTTGAAAGTGGCATTTCCCGTTAATGTGAGGGCTCGCTATGCGACTTACAATATCGCCTACGGCAACCTCCAGCGACCTACCCACAGGAACACCAGCTGGGAGCAGGCGAGGTTTGAGGTAAGCGGGCATAAGTGGGCTGACCTATCAGACAGCTCTTACGGCGTAAGCCTTATGAACGATTGCAAATATGGATACGATATAAGGGATAATGTGATGCGTCTAAGCCTGTTGAGGGCTCCCACGGCACCCGATCCGGAAGCCGACCAAGGTGAACATTGGTTCACCTATGCCCTCCATCCCCATAAAGCTGGCTTGGATTCAACGATTGAATGGGCTTATGACCTCAATGTTCCCTTGATTGCCAAGATAGAAAGCATACACAAGGGAGATTTGCCCAGCCAGTGCTCCTTCATGTCTGCTGAGGGAGTGATAATAGGAGCGGTTAAGAAAGCGGAGGATGACGATTCTTTGATAATCCGATGCTACGAGCCCTTGGGACGCTGGACGAGAGCCCAAATCAAAATAACAAGTGATATAAAAGAGGCTGTAGAATGCGACCTATTGGAAAGACCGACGGATGAAGTTGAAATATCCGACAACACCCTCCTATTTGATGTCCATCCCTTTGAAATCAAGACCTTCAAATTACAATAACGTCTTGACTTTTCAACAGCGTGGCATAAATGGAGGCGAGTTTTAAAGTGTTTTTAAAAAGAGTGTTTTTGGGTATAGCTATAATTCTGTTAAGCTTTGCTCTTGCAGAGAATGGGCGGGATACTGGCCACTTATCCCCTTTATCGTCCTCTAGTAATCTCCCCAAAGGGGAATATCAGCTAGTAAAAGTTTGGAATGTAGAGAAGGATTTACTTCATCAAGGTGGTAGCTTGGTAGAGGACCCTGAAGCTAAGAAGGGTAAAGCTTGGGAAGTAAATTCTCTAAATTGCCAGCCTGGTATCGTCATTTACGGCCCTTACATTGAACTCCAAAGCGGAGATTTTGTTGCTTTCTTTCGTCTCAAATTGTTGCAAGATGTAGACGATGAGGTTGTAAGTATATATGTTTATAACAACCTGACAAAATCGTTACTCAATATCAAAACTATTTACTCCTCAGACCTAATAATTAATCGCTATACCTGGGTTTTCTTACCCTTTCGCTATCAGGAAGGAAAGATTGAACTAAGAGTAGGTTGGTTGGGCACAGCCTCCCTGAGAATTGATGAGATAGAATTATATAAAGTTGAGGGCGGAAATGCTGAAGATTTTGTCAGAAAGTTCCCACCCCAACCTGTTCCCTCAGGCGAACCTGGTAACCTAATTTCCCCTCTCCCAAAACATCCTTTGCGCTTTCTTTTCCCACGTTCTTCTTCTCCCAATGAAGTTCTTTATGTATACGACCTGACAAAAGCACCAAGTGATTTGCGATTGGCAACGATTACACTGCAAGGAATAATAAATAGGGAAGAACCTCAAATTTATCTCCTTCTTTTGCCGACCGATGAATTTTGGCTTGAATGGATGGAAAAAAGGGGCTTCGTTAAGCGAGTAGAAGAAATTAAGGAAATAAGCCAACTATTGGATAAATTTAGACATAAAATAAAAGGGGTTATCATCTATGACCCTCGCTTACCAGCAACGAAGAACATTGCCACTATGCTCGCTAGTTTGAAAACTGCAATCGTCGTTTCACCACGCCTAGCCAAGGAGTTAGGTCTTCCCGTGGTCGAGGATTTAAGAGGACGCTGGAAAAGGAGCTTTGAAGCTTACCGCTGGGCTTTTGATAATCTATGGGAAAAGATGAATCATAAGGTCCTTGCTTGTTTATATCCCGATAATTACTGGTTAAGGGATTATCTTGTTGCGAATAAAATATTTACATTTTGGCTCCCAGGGCAAATAGATGGTGCAGAACCCTATTCCAATCTTTCGGAGGAAGTTCATTTCGTGGAGGAACTTTTAAGTAAAGCGCCTCCAAATGTTCCGATATTAGGAGCTCCTTGGGCAGGCATCGGAACACCCTTGGCAGGATTTCCTGGTGTAGGGTGGGGGGATGTTAAAGGATTCGCTTTTTTCTCAGAATTTGCCAAGTTTGGCATTGGTTCAATAGAATGCACAAATTTAACAGTGCACAGCGGTATCCAAATTGAAAACCTTTCGCCACCTCCTTCACCTCCTCCACCCGCATTGGACACGAGCAAAGTTTATATATCCTTTATCATATCTGATGGTGATAATCTCCCAGTTCTAAGCGTGAGCAATTTTCCGCAACTTTGGCAGGATAAGAGAAGGGGCAAGTTCCCAATTGGATGGACAATTGATCTAGCCGCGCCTATGCTTATCCCCTCTATTGTTGATTATTATTTCTCTACCGCCACCCCAATGGATTCTTTTGTTGCTGCTTGTGGATTGGGTGTAGGTGTGCCCGACAACTATGGTGCGCGATATAAAGAGAGAGACAAAGTTTTCAACGAGTATCTTGACCTTACGGCAAAACTTATGGAGCGAATGGGTATAAGAACTATATGGCTCGCGATAGCTAATGAGCTCAGATTGATAAATAGATATGCGGAACATATTCACCATTTAAGCGCGATTTTCCCGGATTACGGCAAAAAGTTGTACGATTATTCTGACATAACTTATATAACCTCAAAGAATGTGCCCGTCTTCCACGCAGCAACTAACTGGAAAGAAAACCTCTCAAGGGAACAGCAGATAGCAAATATTGTTTCCCAAGTGCGCTCTATCACCCCTTCTCAGCGACCTGCTTTTCTAAATGTTTTCATTTGCAACTGGTTTTTTGATATCTCTATGCTAGACGAGATTGTCCAATTGCTCGGGGACGATTATGTCGTTGTGCGTCCTGACCATCTTGGCCAGCTCTATAAAAAGTATGCGGAGATGGAAAAACTTTTTATAAGGGTTCCCTCCATTTTGGTTGGTATCCAGGGGCAGCCTATGGTTTTCGCTTTTAGCATTCAAAACGTATGTGATGAAAGACTAAACGGAATAATAAAAGTTGAGGGGTTCAAAAATATAAAAATTAGCATTGCAAAGTTCAACCTTTTACCATCGCAATCAGCAGATATTATGGTTTATGGAGTGCCGATAAGAACAGAGGGAAAAATTATCTTCGGTACGAAAACTTTCAAAAAAATCGTAAAAATCAACCTCAAGCTGACCGAATCTAAGGAGATAGTAAATCCGTTGGAATTACAACCCGATATCATTATGAAATTCATCAAACATTTAGAAGCTGAGGATTTACTCCACCCAGCGGGAAAAATGCAGGAAGACCCGTTGGCAAGTGGCGGAAAGGTCTGGGAAGTTAGAAGTGGTGATACAGTTAATACTCATATTGTATATGGACCTTATATGCCTTTAGAAAAAGGACTGTATATCGCTCTTTTTAGGTTAAAAAGACTCAGCGAGGGGGAAGGGAGAGTAGTGTCTATTGATACCTGTGTAGGAGGTGGCAAACCTGTGACAAGCTCCCAAGACATTTGGTCCAATGAGCTTCCAATTGGAGAGTTCAAATGTTTCGCTTTATGCTTCGAGCATCCAGGCGGGCCGATTGAGACAAGGGTTTTCTGGGAAGGTAAAATACCAATAGCTATAGATTGTATAGATATATTCCAAGTAATAAGCAAAAAGGAACAAGATGGTTAGCTCCGATAGCGTTTACAGCGGTCACTTTGTTCAAATAATAGTTAGGAAAGACAAATAACAAATCCGAAGATAAAATATGCAAGGTAAAATAAAAAACCGCCAATCCCGTTATGGAATGTGGAGGCTGTTACCATTACACAAGAAGGAGAATGACAATGACCCTGGGCTTGCGAAGAATACGTTTGAAGAACGCTGGGAGGAGGCAATGTAGGAAAGAGTAGAAAAATATTTAACCGATTAAAAAGGGAGTTATAACAAAGAACAGAAACCCCCAAAAAGTACTTCTCTATATATCCTGTTCTTTTTCCTGTAATGTACTTGTTTCTCATCATCTAATATATTCCTTTACCCTACATTTACTTAGTTGAATTTCCTTTTAAGAAGGGTCTATAATGGAATTAATCGTACGGGATGTTTTCTTATTACTCCCAACGGGTTTTTAAAAGGCGCAAGCTCGTTTTCAAATTTTTTTCAGAATAAAGGCGAAAAAATTGTTGTCATATATTTTTAAAAATTTATAATTAGTGAAACTAAAATATTTTAATTTCAAGGAGGTGATATAGCTTGGAGAGTTATAGAAAGGAGGGAAGAGCCTTTGCCCCCTTCTTCCCCGCCGGAAAGATCGGAAAATAAAGATTGGGGGCAAAATACAAAATTTTAAAAACAAAAGGAGGCGATTTAAAAATGTTAATGAAAAGACAAAAGAGCGGTTTTACATTGATTGAGTTGTTGGTCGTCATAGCTATCATCGCCATTCTGGCTGCCATTCTCTTCCCGGTTTTCAGCCGAGCAAGGGATAATGCTCGTAAAGCTGCTTGCCTTTCAAACGCCAAGCAGATTGGAACGGCTATTATGATGTATGTTCAGGATTGGGACGAACACTTTCCAGTATGGTGGACGCCTTGCTGGACAGGTCCAGCTTATGCTCCCGGAAGTTCAATGACAGGAGGAAATAATCGCCCAGACAACAAGCCCTGGTGGGAAAGAATTTACCCTTATGTCAAGAACGGACAGGTGTTTACTTGCCCTTCCCATACCGGCTGGGCTGTTCACCAAGGGTGTGGTGGAGTTGTTAATGACACCACATCCTGTGGACAAAGAGCGTGGCAGAATTTAGGAGAACCGCTAAGTCGGATCAGCTTCGGGTATGATGAGCTTATAGCCAATGATTATCAGGGACGTGCGAGCCTTGCGCGCTACGGACATCCTGCTGAGACATTCCTCATTGGTGAAAGTATGGGAACACAAGTATTTGGAACAGGACTGTGCTGCTCGGGGCATCCGCTTCAAGGAATACTTAGAAGAGTGGCAACAGCAAACTGGGATCTTGAACCCCATTGCTGTGCCCGAGGATTTTACTTCCAAGATGTTGCCGAAGCAAAAACCAGACATAGTGGTGGTCAAGTGATAATTTTTATGGATGGACATGCAAAATGGTATCATTGGAGTAAGTGTAAAGATTACAATTTCGGTGGAACAATTCGTATGAGTATGTGGGAGTAAGACTGTAAATCCAAGGAAACTTCTTTTTATCCCATTACCCTTTCCCTATTATCGTTCACTGATAATAGGGAGAGGGTGTTAATTACCTCTTAACCTGAAAAGGAGGATTGGAAATTGGCTAAAAGTTTAGTGAAATTTTCAATTATAGCACTTGTGTTCCTACCTCAAATGTATTGTACAGCCATAACTTCTAAAGTAGCGATATTTAGAGAGAAAAGTTTCCCTTACTACATTTCGCCTGTAAGTGTCCGGGCAGAACTTGTTTGTGACGCTTTAAAGAAATGTGGCATAGATGCAGAATTTGTCAATGTAGAACAATTATGTGATGAAAAAGAATTTAATATTAACCTATTTTCAGCCCTAATTTATGTCTACGGCAATACTTTCCCGCTTAAAGCCTGGGAAAATCTTCGTCTATTTCATAGTCAAGGAGGGAGCTTCATATTCATTGGTGGGGCTCCTTTTACACATCCTTGCCAACTCGAAGGAAGCAAATGGATAGATGTCACTTCTTCAATGGGTTCAGACTTCTATAGTGATGCCAAAATTGGAACAGCTGGAGTTGAACAAGTGATTCATCCAGAGGAATTCACATATTTTAGAAAGTGCGATGTTATTGGTTTTGGAAATTATAACTGGGAAAACATTCCCAGTATATCCGTAGTTCAATATCCTGTGCCGAATAACCCTGAAGATGAGTTAATAGGAATCGTAGGGGTTAAAAAAGAGGGAAATATAAAAGGTTATCCTTTTGCTGTCATAAAACACAATTGCGATGGTTTCAGAGGCGCGATTGATGTGTGGCTTGGTGTCAATTTATTATCTTTGTTGCCGGAAGATTATATTTACCAGCTCGTTGTCAAAAGCACAGCCTATGTACTGAGAGAAAAGAGAGTTATTAATAATGAAGTTTATAAGACTTATGTTAAGAAAGCTGAGGAAAAATTTCCAACATATGCAAAGATTAATAAACAGCCAAAAACATGTAATTCATGGCTTCCGCGCTCAAAACCCCTTGAGAAGAATCTATATGTTTTAGATATTGGGGCTCTCTCGCAGAGCGAAAGATTGCTCGCAGTTTCTTTACAAGGGATTGTCAATCGTAAAAGACCGAGAATCTATCTTTTATCAAGTAATTTTGATTGGGAATGGCTTGAGCTTTTGAGGAAGAAAGGGCATGAAATACTTTTAGTAAACAATGTGTGGGAATTGCTTAGAAAATTTCAGAAAGAGATTAAAGGTCTTGTGGTATATGACCCCGAGTTTCCAGATACGATAAATATCGCAACAATGATTTCCGCAGTGAAGGAAGCAGTGATAGCGTCTCCTCGTATTGCTTCCCGTTTGAATACGTTTCCTATAACTGAGGATTTAAGGAATAGATTCAAAAATCGCATTGAAGCTTATGAATGGGCATATCAATCTTTGTGGCGTGAGTTAAACCACTCAATTTTAGCTATGATGCATCCTGCTTGGATTTTCCCTCGCGATTATTTAATAGAATTCAAAGCTTTTACTTTTTGGATAGAAGGTGAAGCCAATTGCTGGTTTCCTCCCGAGGATATATCTTTTTTGAAAAAGCTGTTAGTTTCTACTCCTCTCCATATACCCATTTTGGGGTGGTGGGACGATGGAGCGGGTTCGGGCATCGGTGAGTCCACAGGAGTAATGTTTTCCTCAAAATATGGAAAAGTTACTGTAGCCACTGCCCTTTGCCCTAATCTTAGCGTTCATAGTGGTGTTAAGATGCCACAGCATTTGCGACAACAGCCTTTGAAAGTGAAGGAAGTTGAACCCAAAGTATACCTTTCTTTTCTCCTCTCTGACTGCGATAACTTTGGAATGAATCTATCTGGCGTGATTAAGAGCAAATGGAACCAAAAGGAGAGAGGAGAGATACCAATGGGGTGGCCGTTTTGCCCTACCCAAGTGGAGCTAACTCCTCTTGCAATTGAGCATTTTTATGCCACCGCTACAGTGAATGATTATTTCCTCAGTGCCGACGGTATAGGTTATGTTTGGGCTGACTTTTACGGACAAAATTACCAGAATCCGAGAGAAATTTATAAGGAATTTTTGCTTCTTTCTAAGAAATATATGAGGCTTTTATCCCATGACCAATTTTGGATTTTGCAAGGAAGTGGCAGAATTCAGGAAGCAGCGGAGGTCCTGGAGCCTTCAGCAATATATGCTGAATGGACCCCTCCTACTTCAGGGGAAACATCTAGGGTTTCATACCTTAATAGAGGGAAGAGATATTTTGTTTATTGGCCAATAACACACCCATGGGAAGGTTGGCCAGGTGAAGCTTTCAAAAACCCTAAAAGCTACGCAAGTAAGATTAAAAATTCTATCCCTAAAGAGTGTCCTGCTTTTTTGGTTTCATCTGTTAATGGCTTCAGCATCGGCCCACGCGAGATTAAAGAGATAACTAAAGAATTAGGTGAAGACTTTATAATAGTTCGCCCAGATATGTTAACGAGTTTATATAACAAGTGGCTTGAGGAGGGATGCGTGATACGCGAGGATAATGGGAATGTTGACATTAGCGGGTGGTATACAGATCCTTATGGTACGCCTTGGGTTAAAAAAGTCCTTGATTTGTCATCTATAAAAGAGCTTGAAAAATTCGGTAAAGCGGAGGTAGGGGTATTAGTAAAGGGGAAAAATGGACAAATTGTAAAAATCTTGATCAATGGTAAGGAATACACTTGTAGATTAAAAGGTAGCCTCCCTTGGGAATGGGCAAGGGTAAGAGTAGAACCTTCAATTTTAAGAAAGGGAATAAATGAAATCTGTTATACAGGAAACCCTTTTGCAAGATTATATACCGCTGGTGATTCCTCAATAAATCGTGGACATTCCTTTTATCAAGGTGATAATGGAGAATGGTACCCCCTAAATGGTGAGCTGATAGCCCAAATTAGATTGTTAAGAAAATAAAAAATGAGGTTAAGAGTATTCGCCCTATCTCTTATGTTAATCCCCCTCAATTGCTACTTTGTTGCAATGGGCGAGGTATTTTATTACCCCCTTCATTCCACTGCCATTGTTCTATTTTATAATGCCATAATCACCCTCTTCTTGCTGATGTTTATAAATGCCATACTAAAAAGGTTCAACAAGAATTTTTTAACCCGCGCGGAAATTCTCACGCTTTATATTATGCTTTGTATGGCAACCTCCTTATGTGGGCATGATATGATGCAGATACTTATGACTTCATTGGGGCACGCTCATTGGTTCGCTAATGAACAAAATCAATGGGAGGAAAAATTTTTTCAGTATCTGCCTGCTTGGTTAATAGTCTCGGATAGGGAAGCTTTGTATGGTCTATATAATGGCGGCGTTTCAATCTTCGAAAACCTAAAAATATTTTTGCTTCCCATGGCTAATTGGGGAATTTTTACATTGCTTCTTTTCTGGAGCTTTTACTGTCTTAATTGTTTATACAAGGATGGATGGATTTCACAAGAGCGTTTGGCATTTCCAGTTGCACAAATTCCTTTAGAGATTACTGATGAGAAAAGTCAATTGCTTAAAAGCAAATTATTTTGGTTGGGATGTGCTTTCGCTGGTGTATTAGATATTTGGCACGGCTTACACTTTCTCTTTCCTTACCTGCCGGATTTACAAACAAGGTGGGACCTTAGTCCTTATATTGTCAATTTAAGTCCACCGTGGAATGCAATAGGTTGGACCCCTTTGTGTTTCTACCCTTTTGCGGTTGGGTTGAGCTATTTTATCCCCACTGACCTTGCTTTTTCTTGCTGGTTTTTCTATCTCTTTTGGAAATTTCAAATGGTGGTCCGTAGTCTTGTTGGGATTCCACCTATGCCTGGCCCTTACCAAAGTGCTCAATCATCAGGTGCATGGATAGGCATAGGAGTAATAGCTTTATGGGGGGCAAGAAAATACGTGAAGCAAGTTTATAAGGGACCTGGAAGAAAATATTTGTGGGGATTTTTGTTTGGTTTTTTAAGCCTCTGTATATTCAGTGGTTTAGCAGGTATGTCTGTCTGGGTCAGTGTGTTGTTTTTTATTATTTATTTTCTTATTTGTGTGTCAATAGCAAGGATGCGAGCGGAGCTCGGTCCGCCCACCCATGATTTATACTTTGCTGGACCCGATTGGATTCTTACTTCCTTTCTGGGGACAAAAATGCTCGGAAATAGTAATCTTGTAATGTTCACTCTCTATTATTGGATAACAAGAGATTATAGAAGCCACCCTATCGGACATCAATTGGAAGGATTGAAAATAGCGAGCCAGGAAAAAGGGATGAAAAATTTTAATTTAGCCTATCCTATACTTTACGCCTGCGCGATTGGTTTTGTTTCTTCATTTTTCGTGTTCTTGTATATATTTAATACATGGGGGTTGGTAAATAAGCTTACCAATTATTACGGAATTCATTTAGCCGCGGAAGCCTTTAATAGGCTTGATAGATGGTTAACTCAGCCTCAAAGTCCAGATTTTCTTTCAATAAGACATTATTCTTATGGTTTTCTGTTTGTTAGCTTTCTCTTCGGTATGAAGAAAGTTTGGCCATTTAATCCCTTCCATCCAGTTGGCTACGCTGTTGCAGGTTCCTGGACGATGTCTCACTTATGGTTCTCCATGTTCTTAAGTTGGTTAATTAAAATTTTTCTCTTGAAATTAGGTGGTTTGAAAATCTATAAAACATATCTACCGTTTTTTCTCGGTCTTATAGTAGGGGAATTTTCAATTGGAGCGTTATGGATATTTTGGGGTATAATATCAAAAAACGAAGTCTATAGGTTTTTCATTTAAAAATCTATCAAAATGTAAAGGAGAGTGATCAGCTATGGCGATGGAACCGAGAAATTGGACGAAGGAAGCAGAGAATTTCTTAAAGGTCGTAGATTTCCGCTACCCTGACTGGATACCTTGTTCCGTGGGAATCCTCCCAGCTACCTGGAGAAAATATAGGGAGGCGCTTGAGGAAATAGTCCTTAGGCATCCCCGCCTCTTCCCAAATTTCAAGAAGGGAAGAATAGATTTTGACGCTGTTCACGACCCAGGCTATCGCAAGGGGAGGTTTACCGATTCTTGGGGATGCGTCTGGGAGAATATTGAGGAGGGGATGGAGGGAATCGTCGTTGGGCATCCACTTGAAGATTGGAGCGCCCTTGAGAACTATAAAGTCCCAGACCCACTTGTCCAATGGGATAGAGGTCCAGCTCCAGATTGGGAGGAGATGAAGATGCGTTTTGAGAGGATTAAAGCGGCGGGGAATTTGGCTTGGGGCGGGCTTCCTCATGGTGCGATGTATATGAGGATTTATTATCTCAGAGGTTTTGAGAACTTTATGATAGATATAGCCACCGAGGACCCACGCCTGCAAAAGCTAATTGATATGGTTTTGGAGCACAATATGCGCCTCATTGAGAAGTGGCTGGAGATAGGAGCGGATATCATCAGCTTCGGCGATGATTTGGGAGCCCAGAAGAGCCTTCCGATAAGCCCACGCCATTTCAGAAAATATTTCACTCCCTGTTTCAAGAAGATGTTCGGGAGGGTGAGGGAGGCGGGAGCTTATGTATATCTTCACAGCGATGGGCACATCCTTGAGATTATGGACGATTTGATTGAGGCGGGAATGAACATAATAAACCCTCAAATCAGAGCTAATACGCTGGAGGGATTGGTGAAGACCTGTAAGGGAAGGGTGTGTATAAATTTGGATTTGGACCGCCAGCTCTTCCCTTTCGCCACGCCGGACGAGATTAGAGAACATATCTGGACTGCAGTTGAGGCTCTTTATATGCCGGAGGGAGGATTGATGTTGGAGGCGGAATGCGAGCCCGATGTCCCTTTGGAAAACATTGAGGCTATCTGTCAAACCCTTGAGGAGGTAATGGATTATAAAGGGTAAGGGAGGTTTAAGGCAGAATTGAGAGATTTAAGAGGGATTGATTTAAAAACATGGTTTTGCCTTCAACTTTTCCTTGCTGTAGCGGTTTTTCCTCAAAGTTTGAATAAGGGATGGGTGATTTATTCCGAGGACGGAAGCGCGAAGACTGCCTCAGATGTTCCCTCAACTGTGAAGATGGCTCTTTTAAAGGCAAAATTGATTCCCGACCCTTATTTCTCAACAAGGAACGAGGAATCACAATGGGTGGAGGTTCATAATTGGATTTACGAGAAGAGTTTCTCCTTCAAAAAAGAGAAGGGCAGAAGATATTTCTTGAAGATTGGAGGGGTGGCTCCAAGAGGAGAGGTATATCTCAACGAGGAGCTCATCGGCAAAATAGAGGGGATGTTTGTCCAGCCGATTTGGGAGATAACGGGGTTATTGAGAGATGGTGCGAATAAATTGAGGATAAGAATCTTGCCTGAGAAGGAGAGAACGAAAGCGATAGCCTGTCAGATGTCCTATGGCTGGGATTTCGCTCCCCGAATCATCCCCATCGGAGTTTGGCGTCCCGTTGAGATTATGGAGAGTGGAGAGGTCCTCTTAAAAAATCCCTTCCTGAAGTTGATCAAATTGAATGGAAATAAAGCCATCGTTAATTTAATAATGGGATATGATTCCGCAACCAAGGGAAAAGCGGAAATTTACATAAAATTGGAAGGGGTGAATTTCAGGGGTAAAAGTTATAAGTTAAGGAAGGAGGTTGAGGTTGGAAAGGGAGAGGGAATTTTAAATTTTGAATTCGCCATCCCAGATGTCAAATTATGGTATCCTGCTGGTTTTGGACCGCAAAATCTTTACAAAGTCTCGCTTTTCCTCGTTCTGGGGAAGAAAGTTTCTTCAAGCCTTTCATTTATTTGGGGAGCAAGGCAATTGGAATGGGAGAAAAATCCCAATACAAACGAGCTTTATCCTTGGATTGTGAAAGTGAATTGCGTAAGAATCTATTGCAAGGGTGCCAATTGGGTGCCAGCCGATTCCCTTTATGATTTATCCCCTCGGAGATACGAAAGATTAGTAAAGCTAGCGAGCTTTGCAGGTATAAATATGTTCAGAATCTGGGGTGGAGGGATTATGGAGGAGGATATATTATATGAGCTATGCGATAGATATGGGATAATGCTATGGCAGGAATTCCCCCTTGCCTGCGCCGATTATCCCAATTTGCCAAGGGATGCCTTCCTTGAAAATGCAAGAGATTCCATAATCCGCTTGAGAAATCATCCGAGTTTGGTCTTATGGTGTGGAGGTAATGAATTTAATCCCGACAACCAAAGCAATAGGGAATTGGTTGATGGATTGGAGAGGCTCTGTAAAGCGCTGGACGGGACTCGTCCATTCCATCGCGCCTCTCCCTATGGAGGAGATGTCCACGATTGGAGCGTATGGCATGGCTCAGCTCCCTATACAAACTATCGCCAATTCACGGTCTTCCGCAGCGAGGCGGGACTCCAATCACCTCCCCCTGAGGAGGACCTGCTCAGATTCCTTTCCACTTCTGGTATTTTCCCTCCCTCTGAGGAATGGAGCTATCATCTCGCTGATGCGAGGAAGATAGAGATGTATGCAAAGCAATACGGAAGAACCTCTGATTTAAACAATTTCGTTAAAAAAGCCCAGCTCGCCCAAGCGATAACCTATCAGTTCAATTTGGATTCCTGCTTGAAAAACATCTGGAGGAATTCAGGATGTTTGATTTGGCAGTTCAACGACCCTTGGCCTAATATCTCTTGGAGTATGGTTGATTGGTATGGAAATCCGAAGCCTTCTTTATATTGGTTCAAAAAAGCGAGCTCGCCGATAAATCTTGCAATTGATTACGATAAGACGACATTGAGGGTAGGGGAATCGCTAAATATCGGCGTCTATGCGATAAATCTAACGACAAAGAGGGAAAATTGTCAAGCTGAGTTCACCATAGCTTCTCCGAGAAAAGTTCTCAAGCGACTATCTCAAAATATTCCCTTACCTGCCCAACAATCCCTAAGGCTTTGGAGCCTGAATTTTCAGATTCCCCAAGATTATAGAGAAGGGGTAGTATTTCTTATAGCGAGAGTTAAGAAAGAGGGGAAAATAATTTCTGAGAAGATTTATCCCATTCCCGTTAGGAGAGTGAGAGGATTTACAAAGCCTTTAAAAGCCTTGGTAATCCTCTCCACATTTGGACAGGAAGCGGAGGGATGGAAGGAGATAGGGGAATTGCTTATGTCCTTCGGAGTGAAGTTGGAAATAGCTACCGCTGATTCCCTTCCAGATTTGGAGGGATACGATTGCTTCATCATCGGAGAAAGCGAAGGAATTGGCAAGAAGTTGTCAAAAGAAGCGATGGAGCGAATAGCGGATTTAGTGAGCTCGGGAAAAGGGATTTTATTGGACGGCGGTTGGAACGCCTATGGAGAGGGAGGTTTAAAGGGAACAATAATAGAGGAGATTTCTCCATTTGTGATGAAAGAGAATTCACTTAGAGAGCGTAGGGATTTGGGGATTGTCGTTAAATCATCCGACCATCCCATTCTGCGTGGCTTATCCTTCTCTCGCATAAAGATAGGTGGCTATAATGAGGAGGAGGTAAGGGAAGGGGCAAATATCTTGCTTTCCCTCTCTAACGGCTCACCTCTTTTAGCGGAAAGGACATATGGCAAGGGAAGATGCCTTGCCTATACCTCTGGATTAAGGGGTGGTTGGGCTGTGGCTGTAAGGGGATGGGATAAGTACCCTCTTTTTCTCGCAAGGCTTTTAGGATATCTCGCTAATAGGGAAGGGGAGGTGGAAAACTTAGAGGAAGAGGCGATTGGATTGGACAACCTTCCTCCTGTAAATTTGAAAGTTTCGGGAAGAAAGGAAGGTCAAAGGGGTATTATAACCGTTTCAAACCTTTCAGATAGCATTTCTTTTTTCCTCAGGATAAAAGCGGAGGGTATTGACGTTCAACCAATCTTTTCCGATAATTATTTTTTCCTGCTCCCTAGAGAGGGGAAAGAGATAAGCTTTGAGCTTCCTAAGGGGAATATTGTGATTTCAGTTGAGGATTGGAGAGGCGAGAATTTGCACTTAGCATTCGCGAACAGAAGGGGATTTTAAAAAGGTTATTTAAAATATTTTTTAAAAACTTTTGCTCGGAGGTGAAACCTTATTTTTTTTTCAACATAAACCATTTTCATGACAAATTTTTGACATAGAAATTGAGTAAAATAGTCCAAAAAGGAAAAGGAGGTTTTGTAAGTGGTTAAATCAAAAATATTCGTCTCGTTCATCTTGTCTCTTGTTCTGGGCTTCGCCCAGGAACTTCCTACGGTTGAGGTTAAGGTTGAAGTTGAAGCTGAGAAGGAGAAGCCGGTAAAAGTTGAAACCGTATCAGCTGAAGAAGGGCAAAGAATGGTGGCTATACAAAACATAGCCGATGTTCTAAATCGCCTCCCAGGGACGGAGGGAATATATGGTTGCGTTATGGTTTCGCCTCGTCTCACCATAAGAAGCTCCCATTTCGGCTCGCGACAGGTTTTGGTTGAGGGAATGAATGTGAATCCCATCATAAGCTGTGTGTTAGACCGTGTCCCTTGGACCGCAATAGAAAGCGTTGATGTCTTCAAAGCTCCACTTCCTCCTAGGTTTATGGGAAGTCTCTCGGGTGTTGTTTTAATAACTTTAAAGAATGGAAAAGATTACCCTGGCGCTTCTGTTTCCTATGCCCTTGGCACTTACAATACCCAGATATACGAATTATCAGCCAGTGGAGGGGATGAGAACAGGAACTATTTCATAGCCTTTAATCGGATAGTGGGAAATGAGTGGAGGGAGAAGATGAAGACCGACCTCTCAGACTTCTCGTTCAAAATTGTAAACGGTGGAGAGGATGAAAAGTTCACGATAGCTGGCGCTATGTTGCAGGGGGAGCAAGCAGGCTTTAAGCCAACTGGGCCGAATCTAGCTGATAGATGGGAACAATGGTGGCCTCAGAGCCGCCGACCCGCGCTCTCACTCACCTACGAGCGAAGGCTAAAGGAAAATTCGGCTCTTCGTTTTCGCATCGCTCCCGTTTTATTCAGCTCTAATCTATATTACAAGCAGTGGGATTTCCAGAGGAAAGAAGTTGTCCCAATGGTAACATTCTTGAGATATAAATTGCTACGCTCTGAGCTTAATTACAATATCACCACTTCTTCGGGTAATTTATCTTTGGGAGCTTGGTGGCAAGGAGATTGGAGGCGTGCCACTGTTCCCGCTGAGGAACCGAACCTTGGACCTTGGAATAAGCAGAAGATGAAAAGAAAGGGGCTTTTTGTAGAAAGCACCACCAGGTTAGGAGAGCGAAGAAGTATCATGTTTTCTCTAGGACATGAAGAGGCAAGTCCAGGTGGAACTGCACTGGTCCCTTTCATTTCTTACAATGTCAAACCCGACGAGCTCACAACCTTACGGATTTCCCTCGGACGAAACAAGCTATTCCCCTTTTTGGAGCAGCTTTATGGTGGTGGCTGCTTTATAGGCAATCCCCATCTAAGACCTTTCGTTGCTAATAGCATCGGGGTTGACTGGGAAAGAAATCTGCCAAATGGGAGATTCACCGCAACTCTATTCTATTCCAAAGAAAAGGATCTCATTGGGAACGACAAGGATGGTCGTTATATTAATATCAGCAAGGCAATTGAACAGGGATTGGAGCTATCTTACGAAAAGCGATTTGGGAATATATCCCTTTGGGCAAATTATACCTATCTTGATGCTTGGGATTGCGAGCACGAGCGGCCCCTTATTGCCGCTTATCGCACATCCGAGCCCAAGAATACCTTAAAGGCGGGCTTAACTTTAAATGGCAAGAGAGGATTTTCCTATACTGTAGAGATATTCTATTGGGGTAAGAGGGCAACTGATAGTGAGGGTTTGGAATGGTGGTATGGAGCGGAGGGAGGGCCAAAGCAGGTTTTGGTTCCTAAAAGTGTGCCTTCAGCTACGATTTTCAATCTGAAAATCTCAAAGCAATCGGAGAAAGGAAGAAGCTTTAGCCTCTCCATTTCAAATCTATTTGATAAAGATTGGAATGAGATAATATACTATCCCCAGGCGGGAAGATGGTTTCTCTTTGAATTTTCCCAGAGATTTTAAAGTTAAGAGGGCGGACGTTTACGCCTGCCCTCCAAAACTATCATATTAGATTTTTTACTACTTAATTGAATAATTTTTAAAAGATAAATAGAGTTGAATAGAAGGAAGCTTTTAGTGTTTCAAGAAGCACAATCTATAAAATCCAAGAAGAAACGTTGATTAAACGGTGATACAAATACATATAACAAGAGACAATTTTTACCCGAAATTTCCCGGAGATTTAATTCAAATTGACTCTATTCGGGAGTTTATGGCTAAGCAATATGCCAAGTCTCAGAAGAGTCCAATTTTGTTCATTAAGAAATATCCTCACCCCTTATCCTTTTCTACTCCTTGAATTTCAAGTTCTCCTTGAAAACAAGCTCTCTTTTTTCATAAGTAGCAACGGGGAAACCCCTCATGTATATATCCATTTTCACCACATCATCCGTTACATTGGGCATCGGTCCCTGTATCAACTTCATTATGACCTTAACCCCTTCCATTAAAGCCGACCTCACTTCCTCCTCACTCACATCAAAGACGCCGTTGCCCAAATAGTGGTGCCAAGTTGGCTGGCATTTTAAGTCCAAAATAACCTGAAACCATTTCGGATAAGGATAGCAAGAGAAGTGAGTTTGAATAAGCTTATCAGTCAGCCCTTGCTCATTATTGTATTCAGCAGTCAAATGAAGAGATTTCCATTCCGTGGAAGTAGGAATGTAAGGGTCGCTGCATAGGGGAGGTAGATAGGAGATTTTCCCTAAATTAGGCTTTAGCTCAAAGCCCAAGAGAAAACCGAGACAGAGCATAAGGAAAGCTATCCAAATCGTGAGAAGAGTGCTTTTCATACTATGACCTCCTTTTTTGATTATTTTAATCAATTTTATTCACAATTCCTCATTTCGGCAAGTTAATATAGAAAGAATGACAGATTCTTTGGATTCTCATTTTCCATAATGTTAAAAAAGAAATTTAAAGAAATTAGCACATAAGGGAGATGATATATCACGAGAAGGCAGCGTTTTTTCGCTTTGAGCCAAGAACTTTTTTAGTAGAAAATTATGTAATAGAAAATTTAGTATTTGTAAAGTTATAAGAGTTTCTTTAGTCTTGTGGCATAAATAAATTCAAAGGTTTTTGAGAGCAATAGTTTTAAAATTGACTTTTGAAAAAGCTGTAAATATTTCTTTTGAATTTCGGGAATTGGAGAATAGTTCCCTGTCACTTTGTAAATTTTGCAACAAAACCTTTTGTTCAAAGATAAAAACCTCTTTCTTTAAAAAGTGGCGACAAATGTGAATCGCTTTGTCATTGCAAGAATTGAGGAAGGTTTGTAATATTGAAATGAAGGAGGTAAAGATGAGAATTCTGATAACTGGCGGAGCGGGATTCATAGGCTCTAATTTGGCTCGCTTTATCTTGAATAAAGAAGGACCTCAATTAGTTATTATTATTGATAACCTCTCAACTGGGAGGCTGGAGAACATCTCCCACCTTTTGCCCGACCCTCGCTTAAGATTCTTTCAGGGTGACCTAACAAAGGATTTTCCCCTCTTGGATTTCATCTTTCGTCGCTATTCTCCCGATATAGTCTTCCACTTCGCCGCTGAAGCCCATGTGGACGAAAGCATTAGAAATCCCCTCATCGCTTCATCTAACTTTCTCATGACGAATGTTCTCCTCGAGAAGGCGAGGGAATATGGAGTTGAAAGATTCTTCCATATCTCAACCGATGAAGTATACGGCCCTATCCCCACTGGTTTCGCCGATGAGAGCTATCCCCTCAATCCCTCCAGTCCCTATTCCGCTTCAAAGGCGGCCTCTGACCTTCTATGTCTCGCCTACTTCAAGACATATAAAGTTCCCGTGATAATAACGAGAAGCACGAACAATTTCGGACCCTATCTTGATGTGAGGCGTCTCATAGCTCGCCACATAACAAATGCACTTCTGGGCTATGAGCTACCGATTTGGGATGGTGGTGGGCAAGTAAGGGATTGGCTCTTCGTGGAAGACCATTGCTCCGCTTTATGGCTTCTGCTTGAGAAGGGGAAGGAGGGGGAAATATATAATATAGCGGGAGGGAATCTGTTTAGAAACATAGAGGTAGCGGAGGCGATTTTGCGCCTGATTCCTAAATCAAAAAGCAAGATAGTTTTCCGCGGCTCTCGTCCCGCACACGATATTCGTTATGCTTTGAGGGCGGATAAGGTAAAAGAGCTTGGTTGGGAGCCGAAATATGGATTTGAGGAAGCGCTGAAACTGACGATACAATGGTATGAAGAAAACGAAGATTGGTGGAGGGAAAAGAAGAGGTATATTGAGGAAGAATTCTACAAACCCCTTGGAAGATAAGGGGAAGTTGGTGGTAGGCGAATAAAAAGTAAAAAGATTTTTGTTATTGTGAAGCTACGAGAAGCCTTTTTAACCCCCTTACACTTGCCAGAAATGACAAAATGCAAAAATCAATTCCATCTTTTCCTTGCATTTGCTAAAATTATCCTAACAATTTTTTAATCGCCCCCAAAAGGAGGTTGTCTAATGTGAATTATATCAGCGATAAAGCGAAGTTAGGTAAAGGCATCGTTATGGGAGAGAATGTCGTCATTCAGGACGATGTCGTCATTGAGGACGAAGTGAAGATTGGGAACAATGTGGTGATTTACCCTGGCTGTTTCATCGGGCATCATACTTTTATAGGTGATAATGTGGTTATCGGTAAACAGCCTACTCCTGCTCCCACCTCCACTGTTAAGATAGAGAAACCCCTACCTCCCACTCAAATAGGTCCTTACTGCCTAATTGGGACATCTGCTATCATTTATGCGGGAGTTAAAATCGGAGAGAGAACGATGGTCGCCGACCTTGCCTCAATAAGGGAGAACTGCGAGATCGGAAGTTATGTGATTGTTGGCAGGGGTGTCGTGATTGATAACGATGTCAAAATAGGAAATTATGTTAAATTGCAATCCCTTGCTTATATCTGTGCCCTCACAACAATTGAGGATTATGTCTTCATTGCTCCCTGCGTGGTCACAACCAACGATAACTTTATGGGAAGAACGAAGGAGAGATTCAAGTACAAGGGGGGAGCGTATATTGAGTTTGGGGCGAGGGTGGGAGCCAATTCCATCATCTTGCCAAATATAAGAATAGGGAAAGAGGCATTCGTCGCTGCGGGCGCAATTGTGACTCGTGATGTCCCTCCTTATAAGCTCGTCAAGGGAGTGCCCGCAAGAGCGGAAAGGGAGGTCCCTCCCGAGGAGTGGGTGGAGAACCAATGAGGAGAATCCAGCTTGTAGATTTGGTTGTCCAGTATCATACAATAAAAGACGAGATAAAATCGGCGATTGACAGGGTTCTGGAGAGTGGAAGGTTCATTTTGGGTCCCGAGGTGGAGGAATTCGAGAGGAGGGCAGGGGAATACATAGGAACGAAGTTCGCGGTAGGAGTCGGCTCGGGAACCGATGCCATCCTTCTCGCCCTTGACGCCTTGGGAATTGGTGAAGGGGACGAGGTGATAACCACTCCCTTCACCTTCATAGCAACCACTGAGGCTATAAGGAGGAGGGGAGCGAAGGTCGTTTTCGCCGATATAGAGGAGGAAACCTACAACATAGACCCTGAGGAGATTTTTAAAAAGATAACCCCGAAGACGAAGGCTATCTTAGTTGTTCATTTATATGGTCATCCAGCGGAGATGGACAGGATAATGGAGATTGCAAGGGAGCGCAATTTGAAGGTGGTTGAGGATTGCGCTCAGGCATTTGGAGCGGAATACAAGGGAAGGAAGGTGGGCTCAATCGGGGATGTAGGTTGTTTCTCCTTTTTCCCAACGAAGAATCTCGGTTGTTATGGGGATGGTGGGCTCGTGACGACGAATGATGAGGAAATCGCCGAGCAAGTGAGGGCGTTGAGGGTTCACGGAGCGAAAAGCAAATATAGGGAATATATAAGGGATGGATACAAGAGCAGGCTTGACGCCTTGCAGGCGGCGATTTTGAGCGTGAAGTTGAAATATATAGACGAATGGAACGAGAGAAGAAGGGAAAACGCGAGGATTTATAACGAGCTGTTGAGGGATTTGGGCTTTCGGTTGCCAGTAGAGAGGGAAGGGTGCAAGCATATATATTATTCCTATGTCATCGCACTTGAGGGGAGGGATGAGTTGCAACAGCATCTCAAGGAGAAGGGGATTGAGACGGCGGTTTATTACCCCGTTCCCCTTCATTTGATTTCTATTTATAGAGATTTGGGTTATGGAGATGGTGATTTTCCTCGGGCGGAAAGGGTTGCGAGGGAAGTGCTCTCCCTCCCGATGTTTCCCGAGCTCAGTAAGGAAGATATAAGATTCATTTGCCAGGCAATAAAGGAGAAAGTAGAGTCAACTTAAGCTCGCAATTTTGCTTTTAAAGAAAGGAGGATTGTTATGGAAAAAATATGGGCTTACCTTCTGCATCTCGGCTATAATATGTGGCTTGACTGGGAGCATCCCAACTATAGGGGGAGCGACTCAGTATACACAACCTCCCTTCGCTGCGAGAAGGAAGTATGGGACAGGCTTGTTGAAGAGATGCCGAAATACGGTGTTAATATGGTCGTAATTGACCTGGGAGAGGGAGTGAAGTATAGAAGCCATCCGGAAATCGCTATTGAGGGCGCTTGGGAGGTGGACACATTAAAAGGAGAATTGAAGAGGATGAGGGATAAAGGACTGGAACCAATCCCCAAGCTCAATTTTTCTACAACCCATGACCACTGGCTCGGCAAATACTCCCGTTGTGTTTCAACCGAGGAATATTACCAAGTTTGTAGGGACCTGATAAACGAGGTGATTGATATATTTGGTGGACCGAGGTTCTTCCATCTTGGGATGGATGAGGAAACCTACGAACATCAGAGGGATATGCTTTATGTTGTGGTCAGGCAATATGATTTGTGGTGGCACGATTTTCTATTCCTCGTCAATGAGGTTGAGAGAAATGGTGCAAGGGCTTGGATATGGTCTGACCATCTTTGGAGGCACAAGGAGGAATTCCTGAAGAAAATGCCTAAACAAGTAGTGCAAAGCAATTGGTATTACGATAAAGAGTTTAGCTCGGAGATAGTGTATGTAAGGGCTTATTTAGAACTTGCAGAGGCTGGTTATGACCAGATACCCACTGGAAGCAATTGGAGTTGCGAGGATAACTTTCCTTTGACAGTTGAGTTTTGCAAAAAGAACATCCCAGATGAGCATCTGTTGGGTTTTCTTCAAACCTCTTGGCGTCCAACAACCCAGAAGTGGTTTGAAACTCATATAAAGGCTTTGGAGGCTGTTAAAAGGGGAAGAGAGATTTATATTTGACAAAGATATAGGAAAGGGATATAGTAAATAAGTAGAAACCCTTAGTGGTTTCAATAAAAGTTGATTTTTAGGGAGTGGATGCCGGGAAGAGCGGTGAAAATCCGCCGCTGCCCCGCAGCCGTGACCGGAACGAAACCTGCATTATGCCACTGGGACTTTAAGTCCTGGGAAGGCGCAGGGAGTAGGCTCAAGCCGGAAGCCGGAAGACCGATTCACTCCCTTTAAGCCTACCTCCGCATCGCGGGCGTGCGGGAGGCTTTTTCCTTTATCCCCTGCCCATCGTGCGGAGCACGATGGGTTAATTTTTTAAGAAGGAGGTGTTTTTATGAAAAAAAGAGGTTTTACATTGATTGAATTGCTGGTGGTGATAGCGATAATCGCTATCCTGGCAGCAATTCTCTTTCCCGTTTTTGCGAGAGCACGGGAAATGGCGAGAAAAGCATCTTGCCAGAGCAATTTGAAGCAATTAATCACTGCTACCCTGATGTATGTCCAAGATTGGGACGGTAAATTCCCACCCTTCTGGGCTGGAAGCGATGGAGGCGGTTCCTACTACTGGTACGGCTATAGAAGAAACGACGGGACAGTAGACCTCACTCGTGGGCTCATCTATCCCTATCTTAAAAACAAGGACATCAGGACCTGCCCCACCTGGTCAGCGACATCCCCCAACCCAGCTACAGGAGGATGGGGTTACGGCTACAATTGGTTTTACATAGGTGGCAGACCCGACCCAAATCTCTGGTGGGTGCCAATCCCCGCCTCCGATTCGGAGCTTTCCCATCCTGCTGAGACAATCTGCTTTGCTGATTCCGCAGTTAAAAACTGGATGGGAGAAGGCTTGATGGAGAGCGTTGCTATCACTCCTCCGAGCCAGACCTGGGGTTGGTATGATATGCACTTTCGCCACAACGAAACAGCCAATGTCGCCTTCTGCGATGGTCATATCAAGGCTCTTAAGCCCGTCTTAAAGGACCCCGATTTCAATTCCAACTTCCTGGGAGAACCCTGCGAAGACGATAGCCTATTCCTCAAGTGAACTAATCCCGCACGCCCGTGATGAGAGGATTAAAGGCATTGATAGGAAACTCAATCATTAAAATTCTCCTGATATCCCTTTCCCTTCACCTATCCCTTGCTGACTATAAAGCGAGGGATGATAGAGGCAAATTAATTGTTTTAAAGAAGGCACCAAATAGAATAGTCTCCCTTGCACCTGCCACTACGGAGATGCTCTTCGCGATAGGTGTGGGCAATAAAGTAGTGGGAGTTACCACATACTGCAATTATCCATCCTTAACGAAAAATATTCCAAAAGTTGGAGGATTTATCAATCCAAGCTTGGAGAATATCGTAAAGTTAAAGCCTGACCTCATCGTCGCAATGAGGGGCAATCCCCTTGTTCTTCTTGAGAGGTTGGAGAAAATGGGCTATCCCGTCTTCGCGCTTAACCCTAAAAGCGTAAGCGATGTTCTCAAGGGAATGAAGAAGTTAGGTGAGCTAACGGGAAGCAAAGAGGCTAACAGGGTTGTAATGAATTTGATGGGGAGGTTGGAGAAGATTAGGAAGGAGGTGGCGAAAATTCCCTATGAAAGGCGTCCCAAGGTCGTGATTGAGCTTTGGTATAATCCCTTGATAGTTTTTGGGAAGGAAAGCATCGGAGATGAGGTTATAGAGCTTGCAGGTGGCAGGAATATAATGGATGGGAAGGTTGCTTATCCTCAGATAAGCCTTGAGACATTAATTGAAAGGCAGCCCGATGTAATTATATTAGCTCATATGACAAAAGTTCAAAACCCCCTGAGCGAAGTAAAAAGAAGGGCTAATTGGGACAAATTGAAGGCAGTGAGGGAAGGAAGGGTCTATGCGATAGATGCGGATATAATAGACCGCCCTGGACCTCGGCTAATTCAAGCTGTTGAGATTCTACACAGGTTGCTTTATCAAAAGAGATGAGATTGATTTAAAATAGCTTCCATCGGAATACGAGAGGATTTTCTCGGGGAAAATCTATATGAGGGAACTTAAATTGAGGTTATCTCATAATCTCGCTAAAATAATATTAAATGAACAAGGAAATTTTAAAAGTCGTTAACGTTTCCTTCTCATACAATCAAAGGGAAACTTTAAAGGATATCTCTTTTGAGGTTGATAGAGGGGAAATCTTAGGACTCTTAGGTCCTAATGGGGCAGGTAAAACCACCCTCATTCGCATTATCTCGGGAGCTCTCCAGCCAAGCGAAGGGGAAGTTTTATTTGAAGGAATAAGCGTCAACAAAATCCCTCCTAAAGAAAGGGCAAAGAAAATAGCTGTTCTTCCCCAAAACGAGCCTTTGGTTGAGTATCTCACCGTTAAGGAAATGGTTATGCTGGGAAGGGCTCCTTACTTCTCCCTTCTATTGGGACCGAGGAAAGTTGACGAGGAAATTGTGGAAGAATGTCTTGATATGGTGGGGATGAAGGAATTTTCCGAGCGGAAGTTGGGAGAGCTTAGCGGTGGGGAAAGGCAGAAGGTTCTCATAGCCAGAGCCTTAGCTCAGCAGCCTTGCCTCCTTCTCCTGGACGAACCAATCGTCCATTTAGACCTATCGCACCAACTGGAAATCCTTTTCCTCCTCAAAAAGTTGAAAGAAGAAAAGGGTTTGTCTATAATCTGCGTCCTCCATGATGTCAACTTAGCTTCATATTTCTCTGATAGGTTGCTTTTAATGAAAGATGGGAAGATATTCGCTTTCGGGGAGCCAGGGGATGTGATAACGCAGGAGAACATGAAAAAAGTTTTCAACATCCACGCGATGGTTAGGAACAACCCCCTGAGTTCTCGTCCTTATATAAGTATAGTTCATAAACGTCCTACTACCGGTAAGAGAATTCATCTAATAGCAGGAGGGGGAAGTGGGAGGGAGATTATGGAGAGATTGGTTGGTGAAGGATATTCCCTCAGTTTGGGGGTTGTTAATGTAGGGGATAGCGATTACGAAACAGCCGAGGGATTGTATATAGAATGTGTTGAAGAGGCGCCATTTGCTCCCATATCCGATGAGGCGTTTGCGAGGGCAATGGAATTAGTTAAGGAGGCGGAGGCGGTGATAATAGCCCCCTTGCCCTTCGGAATGGGTAATTTGAAAAACTTGGAGCTCGCAGAGGTGGCGCAAAAAGAGGGGAAAAGGGTATTAATCGCCGGAAATGACATAGAAGAAAGAGATTTTACGGGTGGAGAGGCAAAGAAAAAGGTGGAATCTATTCTCAAAAATGGCGCAAGCCTTTTCAGCTCCATAGAAGAACTTTTAAAACTTCTAAACGAGTAAACATCGGGAGCAGCTTTGATAATTTTACAAAAAATTAAAATTTTCCTTTACATATGTTTTATTCCATCCTATAATTTAAGATGGAGGTGATAAATTTGAAGAAGCTTTTGCTTCTCTTGGTTCTCTTTGTTGTTGGTGTAGCCTTTGCCCATCCCTCCTTCAACGGTTATACGGGGCTTTTTTATACCCCAACTGCTGAGGTCCTTGCTCCGAATACCTGGTCAGCAGGAGCTTATAGCGTGGAGCTGGACGAGGTTTTCCCGGATAGATACTGTTTCAGCTATGGTTCAACCGGCAATATAGAATTGAGCTTGCTGAAACTGGCACCGGAGAATGGGGAGAAGGAGACGATAATCTCGGGAAAATATCAAATTTTCCCGGAGAGCAAAGGAAAAGCTGCCCTATCAGTGGGAGCAATAGATATAACAAAAGAGACGGAAACGACTGTATATGTAGTTGCCTCCCGCACTCTCACGGGGGCATTTGAGGTGAAGAAGAGGAGAGTGTTTGAAACGATAGGGCATATAGGGATAGCTGGGGGAGGAATGGACGGGATATTTGCTGGGATAGAGTTCGTGTTGGGTCCCTCACTTCGTATAATTGGAGAATATGATACAAGGGACTTTAATATTGGTGGAAGAATTATAATAAACGACCAATTGGCGATAACGGGCGCTGTCTTTGATTTTGATAAATTTGGATTGGGGGTGTCCTTCAGCAAGGCGTTTTGAAGAAGAAAAGCCCTGAATTAAGACAGGAACCCTGCACTAAGCGTTGGGTGATAATTTCACCCCAACGAGCCAAGCGTCCCCATAGTTGGGGAAAGGAGGAAGGGGAGAAGTTTGAGCTACCGGAATGGGATGCCAGTTGTCCATTTTGTCCCGGGAACGAGGCTCAGACGCCGCCAGAAATCTTCTCGTTAAAGGATGAGAAAGGCTGGAGGACGAGAGTTATACCCAACAAATACCCTGCATTAAGTCCGAGTGAAGAGCCAGTTCAAATAGAGGAAAAAGACCCTTTTGTTTGGTTAACGGGAAGGGGGAGGCATGAGGTAGTCATAGAATCGCCCATTCATAACCATACATGGGGAAATATGGGAGTAAGGCAGATGGAGGATGTTATTTTCTGCTTTTTAGAGAGATATCGCTCCTTGCGAGAGGACAAGAGAGTAAAATACATCTGCATATTTAGAAATCACGGAGAAAGAGCGGGAACGTCTATAATTCATCCCCATTCCCAAATAATAGCCACTCCAATAGTTCCCGAGCAGATAAGAACAGAGGTTGAGGAAGCGAGGAGATATTACGATGACAGGCTTCGTTGCGCTTATTGCGATGTCACAAGAAGGGAGTTAGAAGAAGGAAAGCGATTGGTTTTGGAAACGGAGCATTATGTTGTCTTTGCTCCCTTCGCCTCTCGGATGCCCTTTGAAGTCTGGGTAGTCCCGAAAACGCATAGACCTTCTTTTGATTTCATAAATAGGGAGGAGGAAAAGGATTTAGCATTGGTCTTAGAGAATTTATTTAAAGCTTTTTATGAAGGGCTTAACGACCCCCATTACAACTTTCTTATTCACTCTGCTCCTCTGCGGGATTCCTGTGAGGATTACTATCATTGGCATATAGAGGTGCTTCCTCGCATCACAGTTCAGGCAGGATTTGAATTGGGAACGGGGATATACATCAACACGACTTTCCCCGAGGAAGCCGCTGAGTACCTCCGGGGGTACATAAAGATTTGAAGTGTGGATGGCGAGGGGTCCCTTCGGCGACCCCTCGCCATCCTTTCTACCATTTTAAGGTGAGTATTGCAAAAAGAATTGATAGTAAAGCGATACCGATAGAGATTCCCCAAATTACCCCTCTCTTGAGCATAGAAAGAAAACTCCTTCTATGTTTTTTCTTCCTCCTTTTCTTCCTAATAACAACTTTCCCCTCTTCTTTCTTTTCCGTTCCTTGTTCTTCCAACTTCTATGCCTCCTTCCTTAGGAGAGGTTCAATATTAGTTCTCGTCATTGCCTCTGCAAGCTCATTACCCCAGCGCTTAGCGATAAGCGATATAGCTTCCTTGAAATATTGGTAAGCCTCGGGATTGTGGGCGTCACTGGCGAGGATGTCAGCCAAACCCCATTCTATCAGTTGTTCCGCTGACCTTGTTATTTCTCTTCCTTGAATGCCCACAAGAGAACTCGCGTTTATTTGAAATAAAGCACCCATATTTTTCAAATGTTCTAACCTTATTCTGTCTTTTACAAAAGAGGGATTTCTTTCGGGATGGGCTATTACGGCTCTGAGCCGTTTCAAGGCTAATTTAAAAACAAGTTGTTCCAATCCCAGCAATCCTCCTATTGGAGGAGTGTCAAGAAGAACGATTTTGCCAGTTGAAATTATCTTCCCATCTTCAAGTAATTGAGGCGCTTCAAGAAGGGGTATTTCGGAGCCTGGGTACATCTTGATGAAATTGGGTAGGAGACCGATGGTATGCTCTATTTCTTCTATGGTTAATATCCGGTCTTCCCATTTTAGATGAGGAGTAGCAACTATCTCCCTAATCCCGATTTTCTCCGCTTCCTCAAGCATTGTTTTAGCTTCTTCCAAGGAAGGAGCTCCATCATCCAAAGCGGGTAGGATATGGCAATGAATATCTATTATTCCTTCTTTTTTCAACGCTTGGTGATGTAGGTGATGTAATAAAGGATTGAGAAAATAGGAAGATATTTAGACCACTCTATCTGCTTCTTTGCTGGAACGAAAACTATATCGTTATTTTTCAGCTCAATGTTTTGAGATGGGTCCCCTCTGGACGCTCGGCGTAGGTCTATGGTTATCTTCTCGTTCCCTTCTTCTTTTTGACGGGTTATCGTGATTGCCCTTTCCTCTGCTGTTGACCTCAAACCACCTGCGAGTGCAAGGACATCAAGGAGATGTGCATTCACCTGGGAAATGGTGTAAATTCCCGGTTTTCCCACTTCACCCATCACGACCACCTTTATATTCCCCCTTGGGACATAGATTACATCGCCAGGTTGAAGCGTTAGTTCATCGGTCTTTGACGACTTTAGATTTGAGAGGTCAATATATATCGTCTTTCCCGCCCTTGTAATTGATATATTTGAGATGTCGGCGTTTTCCGTGAGTCCTCCACACTTTGCTATTATCTCCATAAGTTTAGCTCCCTTAAAGAGGGTAACCTGCCCCGGTAGCCTTACCTCTCCAATAACCGATACAACTGCCGTGGGCACTATAATGGTATCTCCCGGGTTAAGCTTCATGTCTTCCCCACCCATTAAAATTTCGTCAAAATTTATTATTTCCTTTTTGCCTTCCTTATTTAAGAGGATGAGGGAACTCGTGTCGGCCTCGGGTTTCAATCCGCCAGCTAAGGCTATTGCTTCTCTCAAACCTATGCCGGGCACTAGGTCATATTCCCCTGGCTTAGCTACCTCCCCTAATACATAGAATTTATTGAAGCTGAATTTGACGATTGAAACAGCGACATTTGGCTCCTTGATGAATTCCTTAAGCCTCTCCCTCAACTTATTAGCAAGCTCCTGAGTTGTTAGACCAATAACATCTATTTCACCAATAAGGGGATAGGTTATCTTCCCGTCTGGAGGGACGACAACTTGCTTGGAGAGGTCAGGTTCACCCAAAACAGTGATGTCTATCACATCCGATGGCGATATTCTATAAGGCTCAACAGCGAACGCTCCGCCAAGAACCAAAAATAATAAGATAGATAAAATAAGCTTCTTCATCAAATAACACCTCCTAAAACTTAATAGTATTATTGTTGACAGTGCTAATAAAGTCAAGCGTAATTTTAGTTGCATTGGTTTTATATTTTCACAGAAGCATACGAATGGTGTTATAATTTAACTTGATGGATGTATACGAGAGAAAGCATCTCTTTAGAAGCTTATCTTTGGTACTGTTTGTCCTTTTGATAGGTACGCTTGGATATCATTTCATAGAAGGATGGGGTATTGGGGATGCCTTTTATATGACTGTTATAACCATAACAACCGTAGGATATAAGGAAGTTGCTCCTCTATCCGGTTTGGGCAGGGCTTTTACTGTTTTCTTAATATTCAGTGGTATGGGGGCGATATTTTATTTCGCCACTCTCCTTATTCAATTCACGATTGAGGGCGAATTATATGGAAGCATTAGAAGAAGGAGGTGGTTTAGACAATTGATGGAACTCAGAAACCATTACATCATCTGCGGTTTTGGTAGAGTAGGTAGCCACGCGGCGGAGGAATTAGCAAGAGCCGGTATCACCTTCGTCGTCATAGATACCTCCTCAGAATCTATCTCTTTAGCTCGTTCGCTTGGTTACTTGGCGATTCAAGGGGATGCAACCGATGAGGAAGTACTGAGATTGGCGGGAGTAGAGAGAGCAAAAGGAATGATAGCTTGTCTTCCTTCCGACGCTCTTAATCTTTACGCCATCCTCACTGCTCGCTTAATGAATCCAAACCTATACATAGTTTCCCGAGTGGAGCACGAGGAGGCAGAGGAAAAGTTCATCAAAATCGGAGTTAATAAAGTCGTGAGCTTGCACTCAACCGCAGGAAGGCATATGGCACGCCTAGCTCTCAATCCCTCAATAGAGGGAACAATGGATATATCAATCGGCCCAAATGTGAGAATCCTCCTTGAGAGAATAGAAGTCTTCCCTTCGTCATCATGTATAGGAAAGACAATTAGCGAAATTAAAAAGGTCTGTGGGAAAGATGTTGAGGTGATAGGTTTGAAGAAGGCAAAAGATGACAATGTCATTTGGAATCCACAACCTTCCACAAAAGTTGAGGCAAACGACATCCTCATAGTTGCAGGTTCAACTGAAGAATTGTTAAAATTTATGCAGGCGAAAGGTTAAAATGGGAAAGGAGTGAAAAATTATGGCTAAAAGCGCTTTGTTGGTTATAGATATGCTAAACGATTTTGCCCATCCCTCGGGCGTGCTTTATGCTTCCTCCGTGCGGGATATCATCCCTCGCGTAAAGGAGAAAATAGAAAAGGCGAGGGAGGCAAATACATTGGTTATCTATATATGCGATGCTCACCGCCCAGACGATAAGGAATTTGAGACTTTCCCGCCCCACTGCGTAGAGGGAAGCTGGGGAGCTGATGTAGTAGAGGAATTGAAACCCAAAGATGGAGATTACATAGTGAAAAAGAGAAGATATTCTGGCTTTTATGCCACTGACTTAGAGCTTTTATTAAGGGAAAAAGGTATAGAGGAACTCCATCTCACAGGTTGTCTCACGGACATCTGTGTGCTTTTTACCTGTGCAGATGCTTATTATCGTGGATTCAAGATATTCGTTTCAGAGGAAGCAACGGCTGCACTAACCCCTTCTGACCACAAAAATGCTCTCAATCTTATGAAGAAGGCTTTCGGAGTGGAGGTGGAAGAATAAGATGAAGCTTTTCCATACCGCAACAGACGAGGAGATAAGGAACGGCGAAGTCACGGATGTATATTTTGCCCGGACAATAGAGATTTTGCGGGCAAAGGGGATAAAAAAGAGGGTTGTGATGGAGGTAAAAGCGAATAGTTTGCCTGATGGATATGAATGGGCGCTTTTGGTGGGAGTGGAAGAGGTAGCTCGTCTTCTGGAGGGCATCCCGGTGGATGTTTGGTCTATGGAGGAAGGGGAAGTATTCAAGGGCGGGGAACCAGTGATGTTCTTAGAAGGTGAATACACGCAATTCGGGCATTACGAGACCCCTGTGTTAGGAATGCTTTGCCAAGCTTCAGGTGTGGCGACGAAGTCCGCGCGTTGCAAGAAAGCGGCTGGCGATAGACTCATACTCAGCTTTGGAGCGAGGAGAATGCATCCTTCTCTTGCCCCTATGATTGATAGGGCGGCATACATCGGTGGTTGCGATGGGATATCAGTGATAAAATCAGCCCAAATGTTGGGGCTAAAACCCTCTGGTACTATGCCTCATAGCCTTATTTTGATAATTGGAGAGCCCGTCAAAGCCTTTCTTGCATTTGATGAGGTTATGCCAGAGGATGTAAAACGAGTATGCTTGGTTGATACACTTTATGATGAGAAGCAGGAAGCGATAGCGGCTGCGGAGGCGCTTGGAAAGAGATTGTATGGGGTTAGATTGGATACACCCGAGTCAAGAAGGGGCAACATAAAGGAAATACTTAAGGAGGTTCGTTGGGAGTTGGATTTAAGGGGGTACGATTATGTTAAGATTTACCTCTCGGGAGGCGTAGACGAGAGGGAGATTGAAGAGACGAAGGAGTTGGTGGATGCCTTTGGAGTGGGGACGGCGATAAGCAATGCTCCCACAATAAACTTCGCTATGGATATAGTTGAGGTGGAGGGAAAGCCATTTGCCAAGAGGGGGAAATTGGCGGGGAAGAAGCAGGTGTGGGCTTGCAAGGAATGCGGAAATAGGAAAATCACAAGGTTTGATAGTCCCTCTCCAATTTGCTGTCAAAAGGAGATGGAACCCCTTCTTAAGCCTCTTTTGAAAGAGGGGAAATTGGTAAGAGAGCTTTGCTCACCTGAGGAGATTCGCTCTCGTGTCCTTGCTCGCTTAAAATCTATGAAAGATTGCTAAACTACAAATATTTACGAGGGTCGGTGATTTTTCCCTCTACCGCGGAGGCGGCGCAGGTTAAGGGCGAGGCAAGGTATATTTCAGCGTTAGGGTTTCCCATCCTTCCCTTGAAATTTCTATTCGCAGTGGACAAGACCCTTTCTCCATCGGCGGGGATACCTTGATGGGTCCCCACACACGGACCGCAGCCAGGCGGCAAAACAATCGCGCCAGCGGAAAGGAAAATCTCCACCAAACCTTCTTTTATTGTTTCCTGCAATATGCTTCTTGAAGCGGGAACTATTAGTAGGCGAACATCCTGATGAACTTTCCTGTTCTTGAGAATCTGTGCTGCGGAGCGGAGGTCGGATAGACGACCGTTGGTGCAAGTCCCTATGAGAACTTCTTGAATCTCCAAACCCTCTACTTCCTCAACGGGCACCACATTATCAACTCTATGAGGCTTAGCAACCACGGGTGTAAGCGAGGAAATATCAAATTCCCTTATTTCCTCGTAGATTGCGTCTTCATCAGCCCAAACGGGTGTGAAGGGACGAGAACTATGTTGTTTAGCCCATTCTATCGTTTGCTCATCCGGTGGTATAATCATAAATTTTGCTCCCATTTCCACTCCCATATTGCAGATAGTAAAACGTCCGTCCATATCAATATCCTTAATCACATCCCCATAGAGCTCAACTGATTTATAGGTGGCTCCGTCGGCTCCCATCTGTCCGATGAGATATAAGACCAGGTCTTTTGGTTGGGTTGTGGGTGGAGGATTTCCTTTCAAGATGATTTTAATCGTTTGGGGGACCTTGAACCAGAGCTTCCCACTGAAAGCGGCGGCAGCGAGGTCTGTTGAGCCTACCCCTGTTGAGAGAGCACCGAGGGCGCCATAGGTGCAGGTGTGGGAATCGGCTCCTAAAACAAGTTCTCCGGGGAGAACAAAGCCCTTTTCAGGAACCAATTGATGGCTGATTCCCTCGCCAGGCTCAAACAGAAGGCAGTTATGTTTTTTCGCGAAATTCCGCATCTTCTGATGGATATTGGCGACAGAAGCCAGCGGAGGCGGTGCATTGTGGTCTATGAACATAGCGAACTTTTGGGGGTTATGCAATCCGCCCAATTTGTTTAGTTCGTCTATGATGAGGGCGGAGGTGCCGTCTTGACCGAAGCAGAAATCCACCTCAGCAAGGATGACATCGCCAGCTGATACATCGCGCCCGCTTTTACGGGAAAGTATCTTCTCAGTTATAGTTTTACCCATGGGCGTCTATTTCAGCTTCCCTTCTTTGAATTCCTCGTAGATTTCAATGAGTTCCTTATCAAGTGGCATTCTCTTCAATTGAACAGTTTCCTTTCTCAGAATTGTGAGGAGAGCTCTCGCTTCCTCATCCGATAGATGGATGCCCAATAGGGAATATTTATATTTAACAGCGGCGATGCCGGAGTGCTTGGATATACCTATCTTTCTTTCAAACTCGCCGGTTTCACCGGGAAGGATTATCTCGTAATTGCGAGGATTCTTAATAACCCCATCGGCATGAATTCCGGATGCATGGCGGAAGAGGTTTTCGCCGACTATTGGCTTCCAAGGGGGGATATAACGTCCAGAGGCAAGCGCTACATATTCGCAAGCCTCCTTTAGAAGGGAAGTCCTAAACCCTAATTCCATACCAAAGGCAATCTTGAGAGCCATTATCACTTCCTCTAAGGGAGCGTTTCCTGCCCGTTCTCCCAAACCGTTGATGGTTACGCCCAACCATATATTTCTCTCGGGGAAATCCTCCGCCGCCTTGACACCCGCTAAGGTATTAGCGGTTGCCATCCCTAAATCGTTGTGGCAATGCATTTCCACATCTATCCCCTCGTTCATAATCATAGCAATGAGTTCTTTTGTCCTGAAGGGATGTAGGCAGCCCAAAGTATCGCAGAATCTTATTCTATCAGCGCCAGCGTCTCTCGCTGAGCGGACGAATTGAAGAAGGAATTCCTCGTCCGTGCGGGAGGCATCCTCAGCGTTGCAGGAAACATAAAACCCCTGACTTTTAGCAAACTCAATTGCCTTCGTTGTTACATCTATAACCCACTCGCGGGATTTCCTCAATTTCGTTTCAATCATAATGTCAGATGTTGAGATAGAAATAGCCACTGCATCAAGTCCAAGTTCAACGGAAGACTTTATTTCATCTACTATAGGTCTATGCCATCCCATAAGCAGGGCTTTTATTCTCCCCTTCCTTTTTTCCTCCACCAATTCCTTTATATATTCTCTCTCGTAGCCTGGTTCATCGGGGAAACCTACCTCTATCATATCTACCCCGATTTCGTCAAGGTAGCGGGCAATTCGTATCTTCTCCCTGTTTGAGAAGACGACACCATATGTTTGTTCTCCTTCTCTCAGTGTGCAATCGTTTATCTTAACCCTCTCTGACAATTGAGCCAAAGCTTTAAACCTCCTTTCAAATTTAATATTAATAATTTATACAAGTTTTTATTCCTTATGGCAAAAATCATATTGAAAGGAAGGCGTCTTTGATTTTTGCCAATCCTTCCTTAATATCCTCTTCCGAGACGGCGAAGGAGAGCCTCACATAACCACTCGCTCCAAAACCTTCTCCTGGAACGACAGCCACGCCAACTTTTTCCAATAGATACGAGGCTAATTCATCTGTTGAGCTTGCTCCCATCTTTTCCATATAATAGGAAACATTTGGGAACGCGTAAAAGGCGCCCTTGGGTGGCATGCATGAAACATTGGGAATTTTGCTTATTTCTTCCAGGAGAATCTCCCTCCTCCTCTTAAACGCAGACACCATTTCCTCCACTTCTTCCACCAAATCCAAAGCCTTGAGTGCTCCTATCTGGGCAAAGGAGGTCGGATTTGAAGTCGTGTGGTCTTGGATTCTACCCATAGCTTCAATTAGCTCTTTCGGTCCAGCTCCATATCCTATCCTCCAGCCAGTCATGGAATAGGTTTTTGACATCCCATTAACGACAAGGGTCCTCTCTTTCATACCAGGAAATGTGGCTATGCTTATATGCTCGGTATCGTAAACCAATTTCTCATATATCTCATCCGATATCACGAAAACATCGTTTTCTATACACCATTTCGCTATTTGCGATAGTTCATCTTTTTCATAAACTGCTCCTGTGGGATTGGAGGGAGAGTTGAGAATTAGGACACGAGTTCTATTGGTCTTTGCCCTCTCAAGTTCTTCTACACGCATTTTGAAGCCATTTTCCTCTTTAGTTTCCAGAATAACGGGTTTACCTCCCGCCATTCTTATTTGTTCGGGATAGGAAACCCAATAAGGGGAAGGAAGCAAGACCTCATCACCTTCATCTAAAAGGGCGAAAAGGGCGTTGAAAATGACGAACTTTGCCCCAGGAGAAACGATGACCTCCTTTTTATCGTAATCCAGTCCGTTGTCTTCCTTCAGCTTCTTGACTATCATTTCCTTTAGCTCCTCTATTCCCGTTGTTGGCGTATATTTCGTGAATCCCTCATCAAGAGCCTTTTTAGCTGCTTCTTTTACTGGCGATGGAGTATCGAAATCCGGTTCGCCGGCGGTGAAGCTTATGATTCTCATTCCCTTTTTTCTCAATTCCTTCACCTTGGCGGTGAGGGAAAGTGTAGGAGATGGAGCGATAGCTCTTGCCTTAGGGGAGATTTGCAAGTGGGTTCACCTCTCTTTAGGAATGAAATATTGACAAGGAACTTTATGTTGTTATAATATATTTTACAGCCTAAAAAAGGAGGTGTCAAAAAATTTGGAAGCAGTAAAGACAGAAGGTTTGACGAAGCACTTTTATGACCCCTTGCGGCGTCAAGAGGTCACCGCAGTTGATCACCTTGATTTAGTAGTGGAGAGGGGAGAGATATTTGGATTTCTCGGACCGAATGGAGCGGGGAAAACCACAACTATCAAGATGCTTTTAGGGCTTATTTTCCCGACCTCTGGACGGGCGTGGGTTTTAGGCAATCCCATAGGGGATAAGAAAACAAGGGAGAAAATAAGTTATATGCCGGAGAACCCCTATTTCTATGATTTTATGACGGGTGAGGATTTGCTGTTTTTTTATGGTAGCCTTTTCGGGTTGAAAGGAAAAGCTTTAAGGGATAAGGTGGATGAACTTTTGGAGCTTGTTGGGTTAAGTGAGCATAGGAAGAAGGAATTAAGGGGATATTCAAGGGGCATGTTGCAGAGGATAGGAATAGCGCAAGCTCTGCTTAACGACCCTGAGCTTTTGATATTGGACGAGCCGACCTCTGGGCTAGACCCGATAGCTCACAAGGAAGTGAGGGAGCTTTTCATCCGTTTAAAGGAAAAGGAGAAAACAATCCTGCTATGCTCTCACCAGCTTTCCGATGTTGAGATGGTGTGCGATAGGGTGGGGATAATGAATAAAGGGAAACTTGTGAAATTAGGTAGATTGGAGGAGCTTTTGAGGGTAGGGGAGATGGAGATAACTGTTGAAGGATTGGAACCTCAAAAGGTTGAGCAGATAGAGAAGGTAGCATCAAGGGTTTACAAGAAGGACAATGATTACCTTCTATACGCTGATGGAGACGAGAAGGCGCAGGAGATAATAGATTTTGTGCGCAATAATGGAGGCAAGGTCCTTTCCGTAGTGCCGTTAAGGCGCTCCTTGGAGGAACTATTTGTGGAAATAGTAAAGGAGGCGGGCTAAATGTCGGTTATTTGGAGTATAGCAAAAGCTACTTTCAAGGAATCAATGCAGAAGAAGATAATGTGGGTCTTCTTTGGCATCGCTCTTTTGATAATTGGTTTATCCTTTATCTTCTCCTATTTTTCCCCATCTGAAGAGTTGGTTCTCATAAAGTCAATCGGACTTGGAATCATTTATCTCTTTGGTGTTCTCATAGCTCTCATCATAACCGCAGGATTAATTCCCACGGAGATAGAGAGAAGGACTCTGCACACAGTTCTTTCCAAGCCGATTGAGAGATGGCAGTTTGTGGTTGGGAAATTTATTGGAGTTGCTCTTGTCCTTTTTATGAATATGATGCTGATGGCGATAGCTCTATTGATTGTGGTCATGAGCAAGGGGAGCGCGAGAGCGGAGGGATTCTTTAAAGCCCTCGTAACCAACTCAAGGATATTGGAGGCGACCCTCTTGCTTTTCTTCTACTTGCTCATCCTCTCCGCGTTCGCGATTCTTTTCTCTATCTTCTCAACTACGAACATCAGCATCACCCTTTCCGCATTCGTTTTCGTCATAGGTTCCCTATCAGATTATGTAGCGGATATAATAAAGCTCAGCCATAATCCCCTCACTAGCGTCGTCCTGAAAGCTCTCCATCTAATCGTTCCCAACTTTGGAAACGCCAGCATATACAACTCCGTCATACACGGCTACATCCCCGCAGGAGAAGCCTACTATGTTTTGATGGCTATAGCTTATTCCCTTGCCTATTGCCTCGTCCTTATGCTCCTTTCCACTTGGATTTTCGCTGGAAAAGAGGTTTAAGAAAAAAAATGAGCGGGACGGCAAAAAGAATAATACTGCTTGTTCTTTGTATCATCTTCATAATAATTCTTCAGACGAGGATAGATGTTTATCGCCAGCATTATAAACCCGGCGGGACAGCTTCTTTTGGCTATATTTCAAGAGAGGTATTGGCAACAGCTCTAATGGGCTTGAGGGAGGTTGCCGCTGGGCTGTTATGGTTGAAAATTGAGGATTATTTCCATAGCGGAGAACATGAGAAAATTCCTCCTCTCATAAGGATTATAACCTGGTTAGACCCCCATTTTATTGAGGCTTATAGCTCAGGCGCCTGGCAGCTCGCTTGGAACTCCGAGGATTGGCGATTGATTCCCTCAGCTGAGGAATTCTTGAAGGAAGGAATCAAGAACAATCCCGATAAATACGAGCTTTATGCAGATATGGGTTGGCTTTATTACGATAAGGTTAAAGATTACGATAAGGCTATAGAGTGGTATAGGAAAGCAGCCGCTTTGAAATCACCTCCTCAAGTGAGAAGGATGTTGGCTCATTCCTATGAGAGGGCGGGCAAGATTGACGAGGCAATAAAGGTTTGGAAGAGCTTAATAGAGGAAGGAAAGAAGGAGGTAGAAAGGAACCCCAACAATTTTGAAGCTATATTCAACAGGGATGTGGCAATTCATAACTATAATATGTGTATTATCAGAAAGGTTGATAGAGCAGCATTAGCGAAGAGACCGAAGCCTTATTATTTATCCTATCAAGTTTATCGCGTGTCCCCACGAATATTACAAGTGCGAGCTAAGACGAATCTCCCAGAGCTTTCCCGAATCCGTGTTTCTCTTGTGGACGCGGATATCGCTGAGAGAAAGAAAAAATCCCTCGGTTGGCAGCTGATGAATGTGACCGAATATATAGATGTTTGGCCACAGGTTAGGAAAGGAGAAATGAAGACCGATATAGACCTCTCCGATGCTTTGAAATATCCACTCAAGGGCGACCGATTCATATTGACTATTTCCTTGCTCCCCCAAACCCAACCAGTTGTTGTGCAGGATGTTTTAGGCTGGTTAGGGGAGGGCATGGCAGGGGGAGATGTTGTGCTTGTCCACTCCTCCCCTCTTAAAAAGAAGATAGAGAAATCCACAATATTAACTTTGGAGGATATAGCCGGTCAGCAAACTGCTCTAATAAAGGAAGTTAAATAAAGACAAAGGTTTAAAAAGCCAAAGTGAATCCCAGTGAATAAAATCCCCTTCCCATCAAGGGAAGGGGATTTTATTTTAGCTATGAGTCAAACAATTTTTATTAGAACTTTGGATTTTTGATTTTCGTCTATATTTATGGAGGTGATTGTCTATGAGGAATTGGAAACTTTTCCTTCTAACCCTCTGTTTGACGCTTTCGGTAATTTCCTCGGCTAAACCTCTCAGCGTAATCCTCATTGGCTGGGATGGTGTTCAAAGAAACCACCTTAAGGAGATGCTCTCACAAAACCAGCTCCCAAATCTCGCTAAGCTCATCAAGGAAGGGAAATTAATTGATATAGATGTGACCACGGGAGCTACGGATACTAAGGCGGGATGGACGCAAATCTTGACAGGCTATGCCCCGGAAAAAACTGGAGTTTACAGCAATGCACGTTATCAGGCAATCCCGGAGGGATTATCAGTTTTTGAGAGATTGGAAAAATTCTTTGGTCCCTCAAACATCTATACTGCGGCGATAATCGGTAAAAAGGGAAACGTTGATAACGACCCCGAAAGAAGAATACCCTATGAGAGGTGGCTAAACCAAAAACAAAAGGCAAAAGAGCTTGGGAAGCGCGGACCTGAGAAAGGAGAAATAATAGAGGAAAATGGAAGGAAGTTCGTTGTAATTCCTGCTAAGCCTTGGTTCAATGCAAGCAAGGTTATGGACTTATTTATCAATGGTCTTGGAGTAAACGCAAATGTTGGGAAAAGGGCTCTTGAGGAGATAGAAAAACACGCCCAAGAGAGATTCTTTTTCTTCATCCATTTCGCTGACCCTGATTCAGCGGGACATAAATATGGGGAGAATTCACAAGAATATAGCGATGCAATAAAATCCTGCGACTTATGGTTGGGGCAAATTATGGAGAAATTGAAGAAATTGGGAATCTATGAGCAAACTTTAATCTATGTAACCGCTGACCACGGTTTCGATGAGGGGAAAACAACCCATAGCTATGCTCCTTATATCTTCTTGGCAACCAACGATAAGAACATTATTAGAAATGGAGATAGAGCTGATATCGCTCCCACAATCCTTAAGAGATTCGGATTAGATGTAAAAAACCTTCAGCCGGCTCTGGATGGCATACCATTAGATGAACCAGCTCCAGAAAGGAAAGCGCCACCTCAGCCACCACAAAGAAAGGAAACAAAGCCGAGAAAAGTAAGGAGCGCCTCACTTATAACCGTGCAGTGACGATGGATTAGAATAGGGCTGGTTTTTGCTTAGCCAAGAACTCTCTAATCCTTCTCTCAGCCAGCCTTACATATTCCTCCTCTATCTCGTAACCGACGAAGTGCCTACCGCTCTTTAAAGCTGCTATAGCTGTTTGACCGCTCCCCATAAAGGGGTCTAAGATAATCTCGCCCTCAAAGGTGTAGAGTTGAATCAATCTATAGGGAAGCTCTATGGGAAAGGGAGCAGGGTGTCCAATTTTCCCTGCTGGTTCAGCAGGAAATCTCCAAACGCTCTTAGTAAACTCCAAAAATTCTTCCCTTGCATTAGTGCTCTTCCTATTTGTAGGTGTCTTTCGCGTGAACGTACCCTTAGAAAAGATGAGGATATATTCGTGGATATCTCTTAAGGTGGGATTTTTTGCTGACAGCCAGACATGTTCTCACTTGTTTTAAAGAAAATCTGGTCCAAAAGATTTGGTGGAATAGGATTTTCTACATATGTGATTTTTTCTTCTTTAGGAAGTCCTTCATATAGCCTACTTGAATAGAAAGGAGTGGAATCGTGATTTATCCTACCAGGTGAGCCAAAAGGGCTTGTCTTGGTTCTTTTCCTCCTACTATGTCTCATTGTCTTCCTCCCATAATTCAAGCCATCTTTTATATGGGTTAAACTTTATGTCAGATTTTTGCCAGTGGATTGAAATTTTTTTTCGTTTGAGGGTCGTGGGCAAGAAGTTCAAGCGGTGCTTTCTACTCCCAATTGATTTGTATTAATATAATATCACAGCTTGGATTATAAGTTTGTTTGAACTCTTCCGCTTTTTGGACATCCACAGTCCAGATGAGCTTGAGAACATTTCCTAAACCATCATCTTCAAAAACTGTGATAAAACGCGTAGGCATTTCCAAAATAAATCATATCATTCCCAAATGTATGGAACTTTTCTTGGGACCAGACATACTGTAGACGGTGCTTTTCAATATTATTAATTTTACGGAAGAAGCGACCTTGCGGATTTAAGCATTTCCCTGATAGGGAGTTTATAGGGACAACGTTCCTCACATACTCCGCATTCAACACATGAATCGGCTTTGACTGCTTGCTGAGCGTACATATTCTTTGCCCTTTCCATAAGATTAAACCGCTCAGCGTAAAGTAGAGCCTTTAAGATTGAGGGTATATCTATATTCTGAGGACAAGGCAGGCAGTAGCCACAGCCACGGCAGAATGGTTCAACGAGGATTGACTTCAACCTCTCAAAAATTTTCTTTTCTTCTTCCCTTAAAGCTCCGAATTCCTCTCCAGCTCTGACTGCTTCCTCAACCTCTTGAGGATTTCCAAGCCCGGGAATCACGCAGGAAACCCCAGGGAAGGAAAGTGCAAATTTCACGGAGAGCATTGCCATCTCTGCGGAGCTTTTCGCCCCTACGAGCGCCTGGACATCCTTATCACCCGTTACCAAGGAGCCTCCAGCAAATGGCTTCATAACTATAAAACCGATATTCCTTTCCCTGCAAAGGGGGAGGAGGTTGGCAGCATGACTTTGCTCAAGGAAATTCAGGGGAGACATAATCGTTGCAAAAGGATAACGATTTATCGCCTCTATGAGAACCTCTGCCCTATGCCCAGTTATTCCTATGTACCTTATATATCCTTTTCTTTGTGCTTCCTCTAATGCGGGAAGAGCACCGTCCTTAGACATCACTCTATCAAGGGTATGAATGTCATCCACGCTATGGATTTGATAGAGGTCAATATAGGAGGTGCGAAGATTTTTCAGGCTTTCCTGTATATGTCTCTCCGCCTCTTGCTTGGTGCGAAGGTGAGTTTTGGTGGCGTAGAAAACCTTATCCCGAACATCCTTTAGAGCATCGCCTATTTTCTCCTCGCTCGTGTTATAGGCACGAGCGGTGTCGTAAAAGTTAATCCCCAATTCGTAAGCTCTTCTAACAGTTTTCACGGACAGCTCATAATCTCTCGTGATTATGGGTATTCCTCCGAAGCTAACTATCGTTACTTCCATATCAGTGTTTCCCAGTCTCCTTTTTTCCATCTTGGATACCTCCTTTACAATTTTAATTACTTACTTCTCTTAAAATCTTCGCGGCGTCCTCTGGGGGAACAGTGTTAATATAAATTCCGCTCCCTAATTCGAATCCTGCAGGAGTGCTAATGCGTGGGATTATCTCCAAATGCCAATGAAATCCATCGTAGTTGCAGTTGCGAAGGGGAATGTTGTGGAGAGTGAAATTATAAGGAGGATTTTTAAGTGCTTTATCTAGCCGATGAATTATATCCCTTAAGAAAAAGGCAAATTCCTCAAGCATTTGCTCCGTTTCATCTGCGAACGAGGGATGATGTCGCTTTGGTAGAATGAGGGTTTCGAAGGGATATTTTGAGGCAAAGGGTTCAACGGCGAGAAAATTATCGCTCTCCCCTACCACTCTTTCTCCAAAGGATAGCTCTTCCTTAACCATATCGCAAAATGGGCATCTTTCACGGAAGGAATGATAGCGTTTCATCCCCTCTATCTCTAAAACAACCTCATGAGGAATGAAAGGCAACGCGATTAATTGAGAATGAGGGTGGCGAAGAGAGGCTCCTGCCTCCTTGCCTTCATTTCTGAATACGAGGATATAAACGAAACGAATGTCGTTTTTCAAATCTAAAATGCGTTCTCTATAGGCTAAAAGCACCCTCTTTACCTGTTCCCCTGGGAGGGTTGAGAAGCGGGCATTGTGAATAGGGGTCTCAATTATAACTTCGTGGGCTCCCACTCCATCCATATAATCAAACATACCCTTACCAAGCCTTTCAGTGTTTCCCTCTATTCGCAGGGCGGGAAACTTGTTTGGGACAACACGAACTAGCCATGTAGGTGACTCTTGTCCATTCCTTATTGCAAAAATTTCCGGTGGTGTTAGATGTTCGTTTCCCGGGCAGAAGGGACATTTGGGGTCATAAGCTGGAAATTCGCCGTTATCCCAGGTCTTGGAAAACTCGTGGGGGCGTTCTCTTCTTTCCCCTGCGATAATGACCCATTCAAAGGTAATAGGGTCTTTTCTCAGCTGGGGCATAGATTCTCAGCGAGGGGAAAATTTCTCGCAGATTTGTCCTTCTGCCGGGAGGAGGTATTTCCCTGCCCTCCCGTTATGCATTCTACAATAACCAAGAGAGCGATATATTTGGCTGGGGCAGAAATGGCGGCAATGCCCGCAAATCTCCTTCAGGATATCAACGTCCTTGTCCATGACCTTTGCTCCTTTCCTCTGAAATTTATAAATTTAAAAAATAGTATATCATTTAAAAGGCGATAGTCAAGTTTTCCAATCCTAAGGAGACCCCCCTTTTTCCTTTATCGGAGGAAGAGGAAAAAGGCAGAGTTGAACTGGAGGCTGAGGTTGTGGATGAGAGTCCTTTATATCCCTGTTTCCCTTGGAGGGAGATTTGAGAATGGAATTAGCAGTTGCAAGTTTATGGATTGTAGGGAAAAATTATTTAATAATTTTTTGGACATTCCAAACAAGTTGAGTTAAAATTAAATTGGAAAACACACTCTCCGGATTCCTCTGGGTGCCCTCTTGTGAGGGTTTGTGAGGAAATGAAGGAGAGGAGGAATAAAAACCCAAAAGGAGGTTGATATATTTGCCCGTCGTTACCATGAAGGAGCTTTTGGAAGCAGGGGTGCATTTTGGGCATCAGACGAGCAGATGGCACCCCAAAATGGCTAAGTATATCTATGGAGGTAAAAATGGCATCCACATAATAGACCTCCAACAAACGATAGAGCTCTTGGAGAAAGCCTGCGATTTTGCCAAGCAGGTAGTCCTTTCAGGAAAGGAAATTCTCTTTGTTGGAACTAAGAAGCAAGCACAGGAGCCGATAAGGGAGGCAGCGGAGCGTTGTGGGATGCCATATGTTGTTGAGAGGTGGATGGGTGGAACGCTTACAAATTTCTCCGTGATTATGGGAGGGGTAAAGCGGTTGGAGAAGTTGGAGAAAATGGAAGCGGAAGGAGAATTTGAAAAGCTCCCCAAGAGGGAGGCAAAACTTCTCCGTAAGCAACTGGAAAATGCGAGGAGAAACCTAAGCGGGATAAGAAATATGAAGGAGTTGCCCGGTGCGGTTTTCATCATTGATATCCGCAAGGAGGAGACGGCTTTAAGGGAGGCAAAAAGGTTAGATATCCCTGTGATTGCCCTCGTTGACACGAATTGCGACCCTACGCAAGTTGATTATCCCATTCCGGGAAACGATGACGCGATAAGGTCTATAAAACTCGTCGCGGATAAGCTGTCGGAAGCGATTCTGGAGGCGAAGGAACTCCTCGAGCAAGGGGCAATTGTGGTGGAGAAAAAGCCGGAGGTAGAGGAGGAAACTGAAGGGGAGAGAAGAGAGCTGCTCCAAAGGGCAATGATGTCTGATGAGGATTTTAGAGAAATAGAGGTAATGGAAGAAGAGATAGATAGATAAGAAAAGGAGTGATAATTTATGCCTATAAGTGCTGAATTGGTTAAGGAATTAAGGAAGTTGACAGGCGCACCGCTTATGGATTGTAAGAAGGCATTGGAGAAGACGGGTGGTGATATTCAACAGGCGATGAATGTACTCAGGGAGAAGGGGATAGCTGTAGCTACAAAGAGGAGCGGGAAAGAGGCAAGGGAGGGCATTATCGTATCTTATATCCATCATAGTGGGAAAGTGGGTGTTCTCTTGGAGTTGAATTGTGAGACGGATTTCGTCGCGAGGACAGACGAGTTCAAACAGCTTGCTCACGATTTAGCTATGCAGGTGGCTGCTATGGCTCCCACCTACATAAGCAGGGAAGATGTTCCCCCCGAGGTTTTGGAGCAGGAGAAAGAAGTGCTTCAGAAATGGGCGGAGAGCCAGGGCAAACCACCCAAGGCGGTTGAGAAGATGGTGGAGGGAAGATTGGAGAACTTCTTCGCCAATGTATGCCTTTTGGAGCAACCGTTCATAAAGGACGAAGAGAAGAAGGTAAAGGATGTAATCGCGGAAGCGATGGGGAAGATAGGCGAGAAGATAGCGGTGGGAAGATTTACTCGTTACGAGATCGGGGAGGGTTAGATGGGTAGACCGAAATGGAAAAGGGTGGTGCTGAAGTTATCTGGCGAGGCTTTCGCTGGTAAAAAGGGTTTTGGACTGGATTTGGAGGAGATAGACAGGATAGCTGAGGAAATTAAGGAGGTGTGGGAGAAGGGGGTGGAGATATCAATCATAACGGGAGGAGGCAATATAGTGAGGGGAGCGGAGGTAGAGGAGATGGGGATGGATAGAGCGACGGGCGATTATATGGGGATGCTGGCAACAGTGATAAATGCTCTTGCTTTACAGGATGCATTGGAGAAGAAAGGTGTTCCTACAAGGGTGCAAACCGCAATAGAGATGCGGGAGGTTGCAGAGCCTTTCATTAGAAGGCGAGCTATCGCCCATATGGAGAGGGGTAGGGTAGTGATATTTGCAGCGGGGACAGGAAACCCTTTCCTTTCCACGGATACCGCAGCGGCGCTAAGGGCTGCGGAGGTAAAAGCTGAGGTTCTCCTTAAAGCCACCAATGTGGACGGAGTTTATGAGGAAGACCCTCGCCTCAAGCCAGACGCTCGCCTCTTTAAGAAACTCAATTACCTTGAAATGGTAAAGAGGGGTTTGCGCATAATGGATTATACAGCGGTTATGATGAGCCAGCAGGTCAACATACCAATCGTCGTTTTCAATATGAGAGTGAGGGGAAATATAACAAAAGCAGCCCTTGGCGAGGATATAGGAACTTTCGTAGGAGGGATTGTGTATGAAGAAGATAGAGGAGATAGAGAAGCAGTGCGAAGAGAGGATGAAGAAAGCCCTTGAGGCTACCGTCTCCGACCTCGCAGGGATAAGGACGGGGAGAGCGAGTCCCGCCCTTGTTGAAAAGATAGAAGTGGATGTCTATGGTGGGAAATATACAATACAAGAATTAGCCGCTATAAGCGTGCCTGAGCCTCGCCTTCTTCTGATTTCCCCCTGGGATAAATCAACCATCTCAGCTATTGAGAAAGCGATTCTCAAATCCCCTCTTGGATTAATGCCGTCTAACGATGGAAATGTTATAAAGCTTCCCTTCCCACCATTGAGTGAGGAAAGAAGAAAGGATATACTCAAGCTCGTGGCTAAAAGAATTGAGGAAGGTAAAGTGGCGATAAGGAATGTAAGAAGGATGGCTAATGAGGAATTGGAGGAGTTGAAGGACAAAGGAGAAGCTTCTGAGGACGAGGTTTTTCGGGCAAAGGAACGAATACAAAAGTTAACTGACAAATATATTGAGCTATTAAACGAGGCACAAAAGGCAAAGGAAAAGGAAATATTAGAGATTTAGGATTGAAAATTTTATACTATTGCCCTATGAGACGTAGTCAGCCACTATAAGGAGGTGTCCGAAATGCCTGAGGTAGTCTGCATAGGCATCCTCGTCGCCGATATCGTCGCTAAGCCCGTTAGCCAATATCCCGAGAAGGGCAGATTGGTTCTCGTTGATACAATAGAGCTTCATACTGGAGGATGTGCTTCAAACACGGCTGTTTCACTCGCCAAAATCGGAGTAGATACAGCAGCAGTTGGAAAGGTAGGCAAGGATGCATTCGGAGATTTCGTCATTGATAGTTTGAAAAAGCACGGGGTTGATATAAAGTGGATTAAGCGGGACGACAAAGCTTTGACTTCAGCTACGCAAGTCTTTGTCCATCCCGATGGAGAGCGTTCATTTATCCATTATATTGGAGCTAACGCGAATTTCCGTGAAGAGGATATTGATGAATCAGTTTTAGAGGGAAGTCGTATTGTTCACTATGCGGGATATTTCGTCTTATCATCTCTTGATGGCGAACCTTGTGCAAGAGTGCTGAAGAAAGCAAAGGAATTCGGCGCATTTGTCTCGCTTGATACAGTTTGGGATTCCCAAGGCAGGTGGATGAGCCTTCTTGAGCCTGTCCTCCCTCATCTTGACTTGATCATTCCTTCCATAGAGGAAGCACGAATGATAACAGGGAAGGAAAAGCCAAGGGAGATAGCCAAGGTTTTCCTTGATAAAGGAGTGGGAATGGTCGTCTTGAAGATGGGCAGTAAGGGTTCTTATGTTAGGACAAAAAATGAGGAAATATACATGCCAAGATTTGAGGTCATGCCAGTGGATGCGGTGGGCGCAGGCGATGCCTTCGCTGCTGGATTTATAACTGGACTCTTAAAGGGTTGGGATTTGGAGATGACGGCAAAATTTGCAAACGCGGTGGGAGCTCTCTGCGTAACGGCAATTGGGGCAACGACAGGCGTCCGGAGCCTTGAGGAAACCCTCAATTTTATGGAATCAACCCCCTTAGCGAAGGAAAGCGTGGATTTGGGTTAGAATGATGACAAGCGACGAATTACGTTCATTATTCCTTGAATTTTTTGAGAAGAGGGGGCACAAGATTTTGCCCGGCATCCCCCTCGTTCCAACGGACCCCTCCCTCTTATTGACTGGAGCGGGAGTCGTTCCCTTCCGGGCAATAATTGAAGGAAGAGAAAAGCCGGAATATAGGAGGGTTGCCACCTGTCAGAGATGTGTTCGGACAAACGATATCGAAAAGGTTGGCTTTACCACGCGCCACTTGACATTCTTTGAAATGCTGGGCAACTTTTCCTTCGGCGACTACTACAAGAGAGAGAGCCTCCTATGGGGATGGGAATTCCTTGTTGATGTGGTTAAATTGCCCAAGGAAAGGCTTTGGGCTTCCGTTTACGAGGGAGATGAGGAAGCAGAGAGGATATGGCTTGAGGAAATTGGGCTACCGCCTGAAAGATTGGTACGGCTCGGTAAAGAGGATAATTTCTGGGGTCCAGTGGGGGTCACGGGAGCCTGTGGACCTTGTTCGGAGGTTTATTATGACTTCGGTGAGGAATTAAGCTGTGGCTCGCCCAATTGCAAGCCTGGATGTGATTGCGACCGCTTTATTGAGCTCTGGAACCATGTCTTCACAGAGTTTTATCAGGATGAAGAAGGAAATCTCCATCCCCTCCCGACGAAAAACATAGACACTGGAATGGGATTGGAGCGCCTAGCTGCCGCCGTTCAAGGTGGTAAGAACTGCTTTGATGCGGATGTATTTCAACCGATTCTGAATTACATCGGCGAGATGGCAGAGGAGGACGTCCCAATAGCGCGGAAAAGGATAATAGCCGACCACATAAGAGCGGGTGTTTTCCTCATAGCTGATGGAGTTCTCCCCTCAAACGAGGGAAGAGGTTATATATTGAGGCGTCTACTTAGGAGAGCGGAGGTGCAGGGAATAATTTCCGGTCTACCAAGATTGTTCCTTCATCGCTTAGTGCCCGTTGTCATTAAGGTAATGAGAGCGGGTTATCCCTTCCTTGAGAATTATCAGGATTTCATCCTTGAGGAGATTAGAAGAGAGGAAGAAAGGTTCCAGCGCACCCTTGATTCTGGTCTTATCCTCTTTGAGGAGATGACCAAATCCTCAAAATTCCTAAGCGGAGAGGATGTCTTCCGTCTCTACGATACATACGGTTTCCCACTTGAGCTCACCTTAGAACTTGCTAAGGAAAGAGGGGTTGAGGTCGATATAGAGGGATTTCATTCCTCAATGGAAAGGCAGAGGGAAAGGGCTCGCCTGGCTCTTGAGGAGGAAAAATTGCCTCCAATCTATTCAGCCTTGACCCAGAAGCTTTCTCCAACAGAGTTCATAGGTTATGAGACCCTTGAGGGTGAAGGGGAAGTGCTAGCCCTTCTGAGGGAGGGAAAAAAGGTGGAGGAGTTGGAGGACGAGGAGGGAGAGATATTGCTTGATAGAACTCCCTTTTACGCTGAGGCCGGAGGGGAAGTTGCTGATACAGGTTATATTCGTTCTCCGGAAGGGGAGGTAAGAGTTAAGGATGTGCAAAAATATGGCTCGCTTATTTTTCATAAATGCGATGTAAAGGGGAAAATAAGGGTGGGGGATAAAGTTAAAGCGATAGTTGATGGGGAAAGAAGAAAATCAATTCAGAGGCATCATACAGCAACCCATCTCCTTCATGCCGCCCTTAAGCGGGTTCTCGGTCCCTTCGTCAGTCAGGCTGGTTCATATGTCGCGCCTGATAGGTTGAGGTTTGATTTTTCCTGGACAAAAGCTTTAAGCGATGAGGAAATTCAAAGGGTAGAGGAAATGGTAAACGAGAAGATAGTAGAGAATATAAAAGTTGAAACCTCTTGGCATCCCTTTAGGGAAGCATTGAATATGGGGGCAGTAGCTCTATTCGGGGAAAAGTATGGAGAGGTAGTGAGAGTCGTTAAGATAGGGGATTACAGCATAGAGCTTTGTGCTGGATGCCATGCTTCGTCAACGGGAGAAATCGGCTTCTTCAAAATCCTGGAGGAAAGCTCAATAGGTGCGGGATTGCGGAGGATTGAAGCTGTTTGCGGGATGCCCGCTTTGCATTATGTTCGTCGCCTTGAGGCAACCCTTAAGAAAGGGGCTTGGCTCTTACAGGGTGGGGTTTGGGAGTTGCCTCAAAGGGTGGAGAATCTCCTTGAGAGACTGAGAGCTTTGGAGGAGGAAAAGAAGGAGTTGGAGAGGAAATTAGCTGTTCAAGAGGTTGAGGGTTTCCTTTCCAGGGCGAAGGAGATAAAGGGAGTAAATGTCGTCGCTGAGAAGGTGGATGGAGTAGGAATAGAGGGCTTAAAGGGATTGGCTGACTCCCTTCTTGAACGAATGGGAAGTGGGATTGTTCTCCTGGGGAGCGAAGTGAATGAGCGAGCGGTATTTATCTGCAAGGTTTCTAAAGATATTGTAGAGAAGGGGTTGGGTGCTGATAAATTGGTCCGTGAAGTGGCGAAAGTCGTTAGTGGTGGCGGTGGAGGTAGCCCCCTATTTGCTCAAGCTGGAGGTAAAAACCCCGAGAGATTAGAGGAGGCTTTGAGTTTTGCCCTCCAATTGGTGGAGAGCGCTATTCCTTAGCCTTCTCTGCATACTTTCATTTCCTCAGAAAAAGACAATAATTTTCATCACAGAGGACATTGATTTCTCTGAGATATACCAGCTAAATTATCCTGCTTTTTCCTTTCTTAAAGAGAAGGCGAGTTGGGGTTTGCTTACGAGAAGGAGAAGGAGTAGATTGGAAGTTATAATAAGTGGAATCTCCGCAGGGAATTATCCTTTAATTAAAACTTCCCAAGTTCCACTTGGTTTTAATGTTGATGAAGAGGTAGAGGGTGTAAAGGCGAAGTATCTTTTTTATACGAGAACAGGAATAATGCCGCCAGATAATGGAGTTGTGCAAGTAGCGATGCAGGCGATAAAGATGTATAACGAGGAAAGGCAAAGCGGTGCAACCGTAGGTCTCTTAGGCTCAATATTGAGAGGAGCGGGTTATAAAACGGCGATTGTGGGAAATTCTGATGGGCTAAAGCCTAGAAGATTGGCAGTTCTTGTCGCTTGCGATGAAAATGGAATCGTTGATATAGGCGATGTGGGAAGCGATTTGCTGAAGAAGGAGCCTTTATCTGTTGCAGGGAAAACGATGGATATTGAGAAATTCAGGCTTGAATTAAATAGGGCAAAAAACGCATCTTTTATAGTGATAGATAGCGGGGAAATGGGCAGGTTTGTCCAATATGAGGAATTCCTTTCCCCTCAAGCATATGAAATTTGGCGAAAGGATTGCTTGAGAAGAATAGACGAGCTTTTAAACGAAGCTTTGCGAATCTATGAAAAAGGGGACCTTTTCGTTTTCCTATCCTTGATAGGGACTAAAAAGGGGGAACCTGACCGTTTATCAACTATTGCCATTTTGAACGAGGGGCAAAGGGGAAAACTACTTGTTTCTCCCTCAACTCGCTGGAAAGGGCTCGTTTCACTCCAGGATATAGCTCCCACTGTCCTTTCCTTTTTTAATCTCGTAATTCCCTCTTCTATGCACGGAAAGCCGATTGAATCAGCAGAAGGAAATTTACAGGAACTCGCAAACCTTTTTTTGTCATCCACCCTTGAGGGAGCTTCCCAGCCCATACTTCTCGGGGTCTTTCTGTCTCTCTACCTTATCGGCTTTTTCCTAACTATCTTTCGCATCACTAAATATCCTTTTCTCTTTTCTCTCCTATTCCCTTCTTCTCTTCTACTCATCTCTCTCTTCTCGCCTTCTCATCTTTCATCCTATATTATCATTCCCATCCTCCTCACTATTTCCCTCTTTTTTCTACTCTGGTTTATCTCCCTCAAAGCAAAGTTTCCTTTATTCCGCTCCATAATTATCTTCTTAACCGGGTTGATAATTTTAGATGCCCTCACCGGCGGGAAACTTTCCCTTCACTCGCCTCTCAATGTATATTCCTTAGGAGGGTGCCGATTCTATGGGATTGGGAATGAGTATGGGGGGATTCTCATCGCCACCCTCCCTTTTGCCATCTTCTTTCTTTCCCAAAGGGAATTTTTCCTTAAAGCTGGAATCTTGTTTTCCGCCCTTTGTGTTCTTCTCCCTTTTTGGGGGTCAAATCTTGGTGTTTCCCTTTCTCTTTTCTTACTTTTCCTGTTGGTCTCCTATTATAGGGAAGGGAAAAGGGGGCTTTTCATTTCTTTCACTGTCCTTTTAGCTTTAACAATACCTTTGAGTGTAATAGCTTTGATTGGAGGCTCCCATATCGGGCAATTTGCTCGTCTTGTGATAAAAGACGCTTATCAAAGTTTTCTTCTTTTACACAACAAACTGCTCCTCAATTTCAGCATAGTTTCTGAGAGTGGTTGGAAGGCGGGCGTGTTGGTATTATGCGGACTTTTTCTTCTTGCTCTGTTGAGGGGCATAAGATTGGAAAGGGAAATAGCTGATTTATACCCTCCCACTTTTCTTGCTCTTTTCTTCGCCTTTATAATCAACGATACAGGGGCAATTCTTATTCTCTTAGCCTTTCTCTATCTTCTGGCTATTTTTGTATTAGAGGGGAGTATGAAATGAAAAAAGGGAAGGTGTTAGCTATAGATGTTGGAAAGAGGAGGATTGGCTTAGCGGTAAGCGACGAAGGCAGGCGCCTTGCATTTCCCTTGGGGTTTTTAGAGGTTGAAGGAGAGGAAGTTGCTGTGGAGAAGATAGGGGAGGTGGCGGTGAGGGAAGGGGTAAAGGAGATTGTGGTTGGGATGCCATATTCCTTGAAAGGCAATATTACTCCCTCTACAGAGCTTGCAATTAGGATTGCTGAGAGGTTAAGAGAAAGGGGATTTCTCGTTGAGGAGGTAGATGAGCGATTAACGACGAAGGAGGCGGAAAAGGTGTTGGGGTTAGGGAAGGGGAGAAGAAGAAAAGGGGAAGCTGACAAGATAGCGGCTGTCTTGCTTCTTCAGGTTTTTTTAGATAGGGAGAGGATATAAAAGAGTGCGTCGCAGGGCAACCGCCCTGCGACGCACTCCTCTTCTTCTCTTCTTAATCTCCCGCGAATGCCTTAACGATGTCCGCTCTGCTCACTATTCCCACGAGCTTCCCTTCTTTGAGGACGGGAACGCGCTTTATTCCCTTCTCGGCGAGTATCTTAGCTACCTCTTCTACGGGCGTGTCCTCACAAACGGAGATGACCTCCTTCGTCATCAGTTCTCCCACAGTTTGCCCAGGCTTTTGGAGAAGGTCAGCCTCCGTGACAACGCCTATTACGCAGCAACCTTCCTCGTCTAATACCGGAACCCCGCTTATCTTGTTCCGCGCCAGAATCTTCGCCAATTCATCCCTCGTCGTTGACGGCTTCACTGTGATGACTTCCTTCGTCATAATATCCTTCGCTGTCTTCATTATTCCACCTCCTTTCTTTTTTAAGGTATTTAAATTTTAAAACAAAATGAAAATCCTGTCAATAAAAATTTTTAGACTGAAGGGGAAATTTCAAATATGTTAAATTTAAATGGCGATGGAAATATCGCTGATTTATAATATCCAAAAATAGATCAAGTAACCAAAAGGTGATGAATATGCGTAAAATAAACAACAACATAACTTTGCTTATCCTCGTTTTGATTTTAAGTTCCCTCCCACAGTGCTTGGGAATTTCCCAGCTGGAGAAGGGCTTCCGCAATCCGCCTAATTGGGCGAAGCCATGGGTTTATTGGTTTTGGCTCAATGGCTACATAACAAAAGAGGGCATAACCGCTGACCTTGAGGCAATGAAGAGGGCAGGCATCGGAGGGGTTTTGATAATGGAAGTTGACCAGGGAACTCCTCCGGGTCCGATTTCTTTCGCCAGTGAAGAATGGCGGGAACTGTTTAAATTCGTCGTCAAAGAAGCTGATAGATTAGGTTTAAAAGTTAATATGAATAACGATGCTGGTTGGACTGGTAGTGGTGGTCCATGGATTCCTCCTGAGCTGGCAATGCAAAGGCTTACTTGGAGTGAAATAAAAGTTGAGGGACCAAAATCAACTAAGATTCAACTCCCTCAACCTCCAACAAATCTGGATTTCTACCGAGATATCGCCGTTTTGGCTATTCCAGATTATCCAAACCAAGCCGTCATCCCGAATTGGGAAGGGAAGGCGTCTTTCACATTTTATCCCCAACCCTTCATCTTACCTTCTCGCCTTCCAGATACTGGTCAAGCGATTCCTTTGAACAAGGTCATAGACCTCAGCGCTAAGATGACCTCTAACGGAGAACTGAGTTGGGATGTTCCGGAAGGGAAATGGAGGATTATTCGCTTTGGATATACTCCTACTGGAGCTCAAAACGCACCTTCTCCCACCTCGGGACGGGGATTAGAGTGCGACAAGCTCAGCAGAGAGGCTGTTGAGTTTCACTTCAATTCCTTTATCAAAAAGCTAATTGACGATGTGAGACCGCCCGCAGGAAAAAGCTTTGTAGCCACGCATATAGATAGCTGGGAAGTAGGGGAACAGAATTGGACACCGAGGATGAGGGAAGAATTTCTGAAGAGGCGCGGTTATGACCTCTTACCATATCTTCCTGCTCTAATCGGCTTGGTTGTTGAAAACAGAGAAGTCTCCGAGAGGTTTCTCTGGGATTTCCGCAGGACTATCTCCGAGCTCTTACTTGAAAACTACGCTGGTGGAATGCGTGAACTGGCGAACAGATACGGGCTTCGCCTCTCCATAGAGGGATATACTACTTCTTTAACGGATGAGTTCGCCTATGGAGGACAAGCGGATGAGCCGATGGGGGAATTTTGGTCTTGGGGAAAATACGGAGCGAGTCCAAGTTGCACTGAGATGGCATCCGCCGGGCATACTCACGGAAAAAGAGTGATAGGAGCTGAAGCTTTCACGGCGGATGCAGGCGAGAGATGGCTGGGCTATCCGGGAAACATCAAGGATTTAGCGGATTGGGCTTTTTGCGAGGGGATAAATAGGTTCGTTGTTCATCGCTATGCTCTTCAACCTTGGCTTGATGTGAAACCCGGAATGTCAATGGGTCCTTGGGGATTACATTACGAGAGAACCCAAACTTGGTGGGAACAGTCAAGGGCTTGGCACGATTACCTCGCCCGTTGTCAATACCTCCTTCAGCAAGGGCTCTTCGTTGCTGATATATGCCTCCTCGTTCCAGAGGGGGCTCCTCAATCGCTCGGTGGTCAAGCAATTCTTCCGAAGTTGACCTCGCCGGGTAGACCATTTGAGCGCCCCGGTTACAACTTCGATTTCTGCTCATCAGATGTGATTTATAAAATGAAAGTGAAGGATGGTAAGATTTATCTTCCCGATGGGATGAACTACAAGGTGCTCGTACTTCCCCGCTATCCAAGGATGACGCCGCAACTTTTGAGGAAAATAGGGGAATTGATAAAGGAGGGGGCAACTGTAATAGGAGCGCCGCCAATTAGCTCGCCAAGCCTTGGGAATTATCCCAGATGCGATAAGGAGATTTCCCGGCTTATAAGGGAAATTTGGGGTAGCGATATTGCTCCCAGAAAGTTGACGATGAGGAAATATGGAAGGGGTAAGATAATTTGGGGCGGAAATTTCTCACTTGGCGAGGGTAAAGGGCTATCTCCATTAATAGAAATGGCGAAATGGATTTGGTATCCGGAAGGCAATCCCTTGCAAGCTGTCCCTCAAAATATAACTCGTTTATTCCGCAAGAGCTTTGAAGTTGAAAACAAACCAATGGAATCAGCGCTATTAACTATTACAGCCGATAACGAATTCAAATGTTATATAAACGGGAAATTGGTCGGTGAGGGAAACAGGTGGGAGGAGATTTACGATTTTGATGTCAAACGCTTTCTCAAAGAAGGGAAAAATGAAATCCTCGTTTCTGCTCGCAACGGCGGCGATATACCCAATCCGGCTGGATTGATATGTGCTCTTTTGATCAACTATAAGGACGGGGAAGTAAAATATGTCGTTTCCGATGGAAGTTGGGAATCTGCTATCTCCGATGTGTGGGTTCACGCTAAGGAGTTGGGTCCTTACGGCGTTGGTCCTTGGGGGAATATCGGTTCTCCCCCTATTTATTATGATATAGAGGAAATTTGTCAACTTTTAAGGAATATGGGGATTCCTCCCGATTTTTCCTATGAGCCGAGAGGGACACCAGGGAGCATCCGCTATATTCATAGAAGCTTGCCAGATGCGGAGGTTTATTTCGTAGCCAATCAAGAACCCCAGGAGGCTCAGATAAATTGTTCTTTCCGCGTCAAAGGAAGATTACCCGAGATTTGGTTGCCGGAAAGCGGAAAGATTATGCGACCGGAAAAATTCAAAGAAACAAAAGAGGGTACCATAGTTTCCCTTTATCTCAAACCATTAGAGTCGGTTTTCGTCGTTTTCCCCAAAACTAGTTCAAGGTCAAGATGGCTATCTCTTGAGGTTAAAAGGAAGCTTGCACTGGAAAAAGAGGTTAAGATAGAAGGGGAATGGGAGGTTCGTTTCCCGAAGGGATGGGGAGCACTGCAGAGAGTGGTATTCCCCAAATTGATATCCTGGCATCAGCATAGCGATGAAGGGATAAAATACTTTTCTGGCACAGCGATTTATAAAAAGGCGTTTTCCCTTCCTCAGAATCTTTACAGGAAAGACAAAAGATACATCTTGAATTTAGGAGATGTGGAAGTGATAGCCGAGGTAATGCTGAACGGAAGATATCTTGGAACTCTTTGGAAGGTGCCATATGAGGTAGATGTTACAGAGGCAATTAGAGCGGGTGAAAACGAGCTTTTGGTGAAAGTTACGAATCTTTGGGTTAATAGGATGATTGGGGACGAATTTCTACCCGAGGATTCAGAGCGTTATCCCAATGGAACTCTTGTCCGCTGGCCTGATTGGTTATTGCAGGGGAGGAAAAGCCCCACTGGACGCTTCACCTTCACAACTTGGAGGCTATGGAAAAAGGACGACCCCCTTCAACCATCCGGTCTTTTAGGTCCCGTTAAGCTATCTATTTGCCATTAATATCTTCCTTGGAAGCCTTTCCCACTTGCTTGTTGCCTTTATTGGGAACTGGATGTCGGCAGCCTGCTTGGAGGAAATTCGCAGGGCTATCTTGTTGAAAGCGGAAATCGTTGGCTTCTGGGTTAACAAACTTTGGCTCCGCGAAGATGCTATGAGCATCAAAACCGGTCTTTTTCTGCCAAAGTTCAATATCTCCAATTTCCTCCGATTTGGGACGCCAGGGAACGCCATAGAGAAATAGCTTCTCTTTCCCCTGGGCGAAGTAAAGGTTGTAATCTATAAGCATTTCAACCTTTAATGGGTCATAGACGAGCTGGGGATTATCTTTTACCCACTTCTCATAGGCTGATTCCTCCTTGAATTTTTCCTTTTCCGCAGGATGCCAGCCAAAAAAGGGATTATCATACCATAATGCAAGCTGATATCCTCTATTTCTCGTAATGACATTCCTTAAAATCATATGTCCTTTATTATGAAAGGCAATCTCTCCGTCTTCCGTTTGCAAGTGGCGAGGTCCCTGCTCCCTAAGGGCTATTCCATCTTTGTTTTCGTAAAATGTATTGCGAACCACGATACAATTCTCGCTTTCCGCAATCGTCAAGCCAGCTATCCCCCAATCAGGCCATTCCACCCTGCCCACAACTCCCACTCCATTTCTTAAAAATAAACTATCAAGCACTGTTATATTTCTGCTTATCTCTATGAAAAATCCCATATGTTCGTTCTCCTCAAACCGGCAGTTTTTAACAACCACATCCCTAACATCAATATCAAACCACAAGCCCGGACCTCCGTTCCTTCTGAAAACGCATCTTGTGAAGAATCCATTTTTTGCCTGTGCTAATTTGAATCCTCCCGCATCCCAACCCCTATTTATCGGTTTCCAACTGTTCCCCTCCCAAATACAATCCTCATTTAGGAAATTTTCCCCTATTGCCCCTCCGCCCGTATGTCCGCACCTCCTGATGATACATTTCCTCATAACCCCATTCACTGCAACGCCGCCTCCCGCCATCTCCTCAATAATGCAATCTTCAAGGAGATTATCACTCCCTAATAGCCACACTGCAGCTCTTTGAGGAAATGTGGCTGAGTGGCGGAATACAAAACCACGCACTTGAACGAATTGAACACCTTGGGGATTCTCCCAGGGACTGAGCCCGAATAGCTCTCCTCTCGTAGCGCATTCCACTTGATGGAGATTGGGGTCGGAACCATCGGAAAGCCAAAGATAAAGGATTTGATTCTTAGTATCGGCACAGAACATCCCACCAAAAGGTCCTCCTAAATTGGGAAGCGGTGGTTGAAGCACCGGGGAGGGTTTATTTTCTTTAAGAGAGGAGCTATGGAGGTGCCAGGCTTCCCGCAAATCATCAAGGGTGAGAGCGGGGAGGCAAAGCTTTCCATCTACTACGACCAATTCCGCCCTTCCCCAGAGCTTGTGCTCCTCATCGTCTGGGTGATGTTCAACAAGGGAGCCATCTGGACGGACATTAATGATGAAACGATGTGTCCATTTGATGGAATAAATTGGTTCCTCACCCTCGACTTTTTGCCAGTCCTTAAATATATCCGCTCCGGTTATGATAACAGAATGGGGAGGGTCGGCGAGGAAAGTTATGGGAGCGCCAGGCTTTCCGCTTTTTCTCAGCTTTATATGTTCCCTGTAAATTCCCGGTTTAACTACGACTATATCCCCTGGCTCCACTATCTGGGCGGCTTTATCAATTGTTTTAAAAGGAAGCTGAGGGGTGCCGGGATTGTCATCGGAAGCATTGGGATTTTGGCAGTCAACGAAATAAACCGCTCCCAGCGAAAAAGTGGCGGAGAAAAGAAGGAAAAACATAAACTGGTTAATAATTTTTCTCATAGAATCTCACCTCCAAATCTGAGAATTTGACATCATCCCAAATGATGTGCTTAACGAGGTCTTTTAGTTCCTCAAACGCGTTTTTAAGCTCTGTGTGAACGGGGATTAGATATCTCGGTCGCATTTTATCAACGATCTCAAACAAATCGTCTTTCGTTGCGTGTCCTGATGAGTGATAGCCTTCAGGGAATGTGGGTTTTCCAGAAGATTCATCAACAGTAAACCCTTTTGGTTGGAGATTGAGGAATTCCAACCAATTTTTTAATCGGACGAAATCTATTTCTTGTTCTTCATTATACGCCTCGCTTGAGGAGTAGATGTAAATCCCACCATCTTCGCAAACGATATCCGTCATATGAATGATATCAAAGAAGCTCAAGCAAAGGATATAGTCTCCAGGGTTTTCCCTTATCTCGCTTTGTTTGACAAATTTTTCAGCGTGTCTTTCCTTTAGCTTCTTCTCCCAGTTATCCCTTCTATCTTTTAGTTTCTCAAAAATAGCCAGGTTTTTTTCTTGAAGATAATTCGTTCCTTCAACGCTATCAAATACTTCAAGGAGGTAGATATCGTTAGTGAGAACACAGAGCTTGCGGTTTGTCTCCTTCGCTATGTCCAAGAAAGAGAGGAGCCGCTCAATATCTCGTGGCGCGAAGTCGGCTACGACAAGTTTTCCTTTGGCATCCTTAACCACTTCAAGACATTTGCTATAGACCTCTTCCTCGCTCGTTCGCTTTGGTACATTCTCTCCCAGATGAGTCCCCTCTATGATTAGGGCAAGGGGTTGGAGAGAGCTGGCTTTTTCAATGAACTTTTTCGTCATGCATCCTTTCTTCCCGTGAAGGCGAAGGTCTCCAGTATAGACAATCCAGCCGGAATCAGTTAGCAAGGCAAAAGCAGTAGCCCCTGGGATTGAATGGTCCACGGGAAAATAGCGGAATTTGATACTATTTATCACATCACCAGCTGTGGATAAGGGGGGCATCTCAAATAGCGTGTTTTTACCGTAAGGCGAGTAGCGCCAGAAGGTTTTCATTGCCGGGGTTATTTCGTCAAAGACGAAGCACCTTTTGCCTATCTTTTTGCTTTCCTCTTTTTCTCTTCCTGTAACTAAAATTCTATCATCCAACATTCCGCCCTCTTCATAGTATTTCTTTTTTGTTACATACACCATTTCCTCAAACAAACGCGAACGGCTTGTATCCTGCATAGCCTTCATAATCATTGCGGTCAAAGGTGAGCAATAAATGGGAATATCTTCTCGTAGAAAACCGATATGTTGGCAGTGGTCTTTGTGCGCGTGGGTGAGGAAAACCGCATCAACTGGAAGCTCTATATTCAAAATGGAATCTTTATTAAAGTCGCCAGGGAAAACATCGTCTCTATATACTCCTTTTAGAGGCGGAAGAAGCCCCAAGACGAGGAGGTCGTTGATTCCCCTTGCGTAGCGAGGTTTAAGAAATTCCTCATAATACTTTCCCCATCTCTTGTAATTCATCCCGAAATCCAGGAGAATCCCCGCATCTTTCGTTTGTAAATGTATCTTTGAGCCTCCTATTGTCCGTGCCCCATCAAGGATTGTTAGCTTAGGCATAGATTTCCCTCCTTATTAAGTTTTTTAATGTTAAAAGCGGAGGGAGAGATTTGTCAATATTTGTATTTTTATTTAATCTTCAAGTTCCCAGACCGGCTCGTAAAGGGCAAGGACATTCTCGGTTGGGGTATCCGGTTGAAGAGTATGGCAAGGAGCGACTATCAAACCGCCATCTTTACCCACCACTTCTATCAACCTCTTAACATAATCCCTTACCTCTATCGGTTTTCCCCTGGGTAGAAGCTCTTGTTCATCAACTCCGCCGTGAAGCGTTATGTATTTGCCGAATTCCCTTTTCAATTCAAATGGGTCCATCCCCCTTGCTTTAGGCTGAACGGGGTTGAGGACATCAATGCCTATCTCTATCAAATCAGGGATAATTGCCCTGACGCTTCCACAAGAATGATATTGGACTTTAACTCCGTGTTTTTTACAGACTTCAACCTGTTTTCTCAGGCGAGGCTTGATATATTTTCGCCACATTTCGGGATTCATGAGTAAGGAGTTTTGTCCTCCAACATCATCATTTATCTCAAACATAGTAAGCAGTCCATTAGCTGAGGATAGCACCCTTTCCATCCTCTCCAAGAGATAATCCAACACCCTATCCATAAGTGCACAGGCAAAGGAAGGATTTAGGATGAGGTCGCTGAGGAAGTTATCCATTCCTCTTAGGAACCAGCTTATCTCAAAGAATCCCCTGCTATGACCGATTGTCGCGTAATCTAAATTCGCTTCGCATTGAGATTTTATCGTGGAATAATCCCACAAATCAGGAGAAGGCCAATAAGGATAATTCTCTAAATCCTCAAGGCCAGAGGCATTCCTTAATGGATTACGAACCAAATCCACATATCTGCCATTTCCGTATTCTACAAGGCGGAAATCCACGCCCCAGATATCTTTATAATATCCTTCTGAAGTTATCTCAATAGTGGGGTCAGCGTAGGCGATGGTGGATGCTTGTCTCTTAGGGAAAGGTCCTACCCAGACAATATCCCCACCGAATTTCTCTCTCATTCCCGCGTCGTCCAGCTTGAGGTCCTGTTTAAGACGTTCATAGAGCTCTGGCATAGCGGAGAATGTGAAAGGAGGGCGTCCCTTCGTCAGGCGATGTTCAATTGCAGATAAGACCCTTTCCTTGGATGTCATTAAATAAATGACATTAAATCCTTGCTTTACGCAACTCCTCTTCCCAATCGTTGATTATTTCCTCTATTTTATCCAAATCCTTTTGGGAAAGCTTTACCTCAGCAGATTGCAAATTCTCTTTTGCCTGCCTGGGATTTCTCGCCCCGACGAGGGCGGTTGTAACCCCATCCTGATGGATGACCCAAGCCACTGCCAGTGCGCCAAGGGTGCATCCCTTTTCGTCTGCTATCTCCTTCAATCTCAAGAGGCATCGTTTAGTTGGTTCAAATGCCTCTGGGGCGAGGGTGGGGTGGTTCCTTCGTAAGTCATCGGGAGGTTCTATTCCCCCAAGATGGAATTTACCGGTTAGGATGCCTCTTTCCATTGGGCTATAGGCGAGGATGCCGATGTTGTTTTCACGACAGTAGGGGAGAATCTCCTTTTCTATCTGTCTATTGAAAAGGCTATATGGAGGTTGAAGGGAAACTATCTTCGCATATTTCCTTGCCTCTTCCATCTGTTCAACATTATAGTTGCTAACGCCTATGTAGCGTATTTTGCCCGTTTGTCTTATTTCCTCCAAAGTTTCAAATGTCTCCTGTATAGGAGTGTTAGGGTCAGGCCAATGGACTTGATATAAATCTATTACCTCAACCCCGAGCCTCTCCAGACTAGCGTCTATTTCTTTTAAGAGGCTTTCCCTTTTCAAATTATGAAATATGTTACCCTTCTCATCCCAGGCAAGCCCGCATTTAGTCGCTACTATCACTTTATCTCTAACTCCTTTAATTGCCTTGCCAACGACTCTTTCCGCTCTTCCATAGCCATAAGCGGGGGCTGTGTCAATGAGATTTACGCCACCTTCTATTGAGACTTTTATAGCCTCTATTGATTGTTCGTCTTCCGGTTCCGCCCACCATACTCCACCCATTACCCAGGTTCCCAAGCCGATAACAGAAACCTCTAAATCGGAATCTCCTAATCTTCTATAAAGCATTTTTACCTCCTATAACCTAATCACTATTAATCGCTCGCACGATTTCCTCAGCGAGCTTGGGATAACGCTCAATATACTCCCTGCGTTCCTTTTTCAGCGTATTGACGAAATTTTCCATCTGCTCGTTTGTATAATAGCGTCTAGGGTCGAATTCGTTTATATCCATACCTTCTACCTCAACGGGAACATAATAGCCGAAATAAGGCTCTTTTTCCCATTTAATTGTTTCTCGGAAGATTGCCCTTGTTATCAGGGCTGTATCCTCTATCGTTATATCTCTTCCCTCCTGCACTATTATCTTTCTGCCTTCCTCGTCCTCGGCGAGGAGCTGACCTATTCTACCCGTGTTAATGAGATAACACTCAACCTTATTCTCATAATCTTTTATGAATTGATAAAAAAGATTTCCCTCCTCCGCCTCGTCTCCCACGATGAAGGGATTCGTCCCTAATACCCTTATGGATTCACCCGCCCTGCGTGGGTCGCCAGCGGTTGTCTCTATGCTTTCCCCTAATACGAAGGCAGCCGCCCCTTGCTCAGGCGTTAATTTAGCTGCGATGGGGATAACCGTGTTTCTGCGAGTGATGATGAAAAGGATAAGCTTATCAAGTTCTTCAATCGGCGGCAGATTGATGTCATCGCTAACCCTCGGTTTGAGGTCATCTCTTGGGAGGACGACCCTTCCATTGCTCGTTAAAATATGATTGCTGAAATCAACTCTCCCATCCCAGCTCACGAAGACATTCTCCATAGCGGAATTTCTGCTTTTCATTGCCTCTTTCAAGAAAGCTTGAGCTGGTTCATCAAGATTCTCCGTTTTGAGGAAGAAGGCGTTTTCTGTTCCCAAAATTGGTCCCTGCTTCTTAAGGGGAAGCATAACGAAATCGTCTTGAACTATTAAAGTCTTTTCCCCTTCCTCATTTAAGCCATGGTCGTGGCAGGTATGAATTGTCTTTCCCGTTCCGCTTAAACCGAAGGGAAGCATTCCATATAACCTAAGTTTTCCATCTACTTGTGACCTCGCATAAACGAGCTTTGAACCAGCGTGCACGCCAAGCCAACCTCTCTGCTTTGCAAACCACATTGCCATCCGCAGGAAGCCCTTCTTAACCTCGCCGAAATAATCGGTTCCCAAAACAATGGTTAGTCCTTCCTCAGGGAAGACGAGAATCTGTCTGTCTTTCTCTTGCCACTCGGGGATGTTAATCATCGTTAAGGTTGTGTCGCTTTCATAGCGAGGGTCGGGGTCGAAAAGGAGAATATCAAGCATATAAGCTAATCTTATATTGCTTCCCCGTTGGGTGGAGACATAAAGTTTGCAGGTGGGTGTATAATAGGAATTGTCAGCCATTCTTTTTGTTAGGGAAACCATCGGAGTGCCTGCCTCAATATATTTCTTCACCAACTCCAATGTCTTTGGAAGTTCCATGATGATGCGTTTCTGGTCTGGGTTGGGATTTTTTGTTTGCACTTTATCGCTTCCTATACAGACAGTAAGGCGAGCACTCCTGTTGCGGACATCAGTCATAAAGCGAACGCCGAAGGGGGTTTCATGTCCTGCCGCTCTCGCTTTTTGCTTCAACGGCTCGCCGGAAAGAGGTTGGACATTGGGCAAGTCGTCAAGCCGCTTAAGAAATTCCTTAAATTCCGCTAATTCCAAGGCAGATCACTCCTTTCCGATAAACAATTATAACGATTTTAACCTGTTAAATCAAAAAATTTCAAAATAAAAATTGATTTCCTTGGACTTGTTGTAAAATTTATTAAGTAACCCGATATACATCCGATTCATTATAAAACTCCTTTCCCTTACCTTTTGCTTTAGCTATGAAGAGCGAGAGATTATTTTATTTGCCAAGCTAACGAAAGCCTTGAAAATTAAATATAAATGGGATTGGACCAAGCTTTCCTATGATTTTCATCCTCGCATTCAAATCTAAGAAACCTGTTAAAATGCTTTGCTTCAAATTGAAAGTGTGTAGAATAGCCATTTTTTGAACACAAACAATAGCCCAAATGGTGAAACGATAAGAGGCAAGCGGAGATAACAGGAGTTGTTTCAATTTCAATAAGTGAATCGCTTATTTTAATCTCAAGGATGCGGGGACCGCTTGAGGCATAAAAAGCCCCTTTCCTTATTGCTTCCATAATGCTATCTTTTTCAAGTTTATCCGCTTCCACCTCTATCCACCCTCCACCCGCATCCTCAATCCTCCAGTGGGAATCATCTACCGCAAAACCATAGAGTCTTTTTCCTCTATTCAACAAATCATCCCAATGAACGAGGGAATATCCCTTCCTTACCTCCACTTCACAGCCGAAGTTGAATATCTCTATTCCTAATATACCCTCCAATGGATAGATATCCTGCCAGTAAAGTCCCGACCAATAGGGATGGGCGAGTATCACCTCTCCGCCGGCTTCCCTCATTTCGTCAATAAGTTTTTGAGGTGAATCCTTTCCCGAGGGAGAAAAACCGACGGGGAGGTTTAACCCTACAAAGTGCAAAGGTTCGTTCAAGTCTGTTCTCCCGGCTGTGAACTCCCCTCCATTTAAAACGAGAAAATCCTCACTGCTCAAGTGGGAAAAATCCGTTACCTTGTTATGGTCAGTTATAAAGATGAAGTCGTATCCGTGATTTTTATACCATTCAACAACTTCCTCTGGAGATTTCCTCCCATCGGATAATGTTGAATGAATATGCAATCCTCCTTTGAAAAATCTTTTCTTCAACTCTTTCCGTTCCATTCGTAGCATCATCTCCTTTCAGATTTTTATTCCGAGATAATCTACCTTTATTCCTATTCCCTTCAACGCCGTCTCCATCTCCTCAACCAAAATCCCCTCACCTTCAACTTCTCGTTCTTCGTCATCTTGGGTTATATGGGTTGATGTTACGCCACAAGAAGGCGAACCTTCAACTCCCAAAATCGCTTCAATCTCATATCCTGCTTCCACGAATCTCTTCAAATCTTCCGCTACTTCGTTGGCTATCTTCCTGCATATATCCCTAAAGGCGGGAACATCATAATCTGTTTTTGTCAGCGGCTTCCTCTCAGCGCCAAGGAAGCGAAGCTCAGGGCAGGGGATTTGATATATTCCCCTATCTTTATACTTCTCAAATATCTTCTCAATAACTCCCTTGCTTTTAGCTAAACCTTTCGCTCTGGCGTTCTGGTTAAGAAGGCAATGATGAACTACTATAATTCGTTTGCTTCTAAGCATATTTTTTAAATATAATTTATTTTCCAGGACTTTCAAGGAAAATTTCTTCTTTAAGGAGGCTTCTATGGACTTCAGAAAAAGATTAATGGAAGAAGAGGTTATAGTCTGCGATGGGGCTATGGGGACACTTCTTTATTCACTGGGTGTTCCCTTGGGGGGTCCAGTTGAGGAAGTAAACCTATCAAATCCTAAGCTCGTTGAGGATATACATAGACAATATATCTCGGCAGGAGCGGAGGTAATTGAGACAAACACCTTTGGGGCTAACCGTTTAAAGCTTGGGAAGCATGGATTGAAAGATAAAGTTGGAGAAATCAATATGAAGGGGGTTGAAATCGCAAGAAGGGCAAGTGAAGGCAAAGTTATGGTGGCTGGTTCTATTGGTCCACTTGATAAACTTTTGGAACCATTTGGAGAGCTGAAGATGGGAGAAGCAAGGGAAATCTTCCGGGAACAAGCGAGCTATCTTATTGAGGGAGGGGTTGACCTCATAATCCTTGAGACATTTCACAGTCTTCTGGAGCTGAAAACAGCGGTATTAGCGGTGAAGGAAGTGGATTCTTCTCTCCCGATTATCGCTCAAATGTCATTTTCCCAGGAAGGAAGAACCTCCATGGGAGTTACCCCTTCCTCGCTTGCAGTTGTAATGGAAGGTTTAGGAGTGGATGTTGTAGGGGCGAATTGTGGAAGTGGTCCCGAGGGGATTTTGGAGGCATTGGACGAGATGTCCAAATCCACAAGCCTTCCTCTTTCCGCCCTTCCCAACGCTGGTTTCCCGAGCTATTATGAGGGAAGGACTATCTTTCCTTCTTCCCCTCGATATTTTGAAAGGTTTGCCGATGAGGCGTTAAAGAAAGGAGCGAAGCTAATCGGCGGATGCTGTGGGACGACTCCCGAGCATATAAAGGCGCTAAGCAAGGTGGCAAAAGGCAAGAGGGTTCAGAGGAAAATCTATTCCTTTCCTCCCAGGGTGGCAAGTAAGGGGAAAATAGTTTCCGTAGGGGAGGGCGCTCCGGTTATAATAGGTGAGAGAATCAACACCTTCAATAGGCCAGCCTTGCAAGAAGACATAAGCTCAGGAAGAATGCAGATTTTGAGGGAAGAGGCGAGGAAACAGGTTGAGTCAGGAGCAAAAATCCTTGATGTGAACATTGAACTACCTCATACAAGCCCTGAGCTGATGAGGAATGTTTTGCTCAGAGTAAGCGAGGTCGTGGATGTACCGGTTGCGATTGATACACTAAATGAGGAGCTTATGGAGGAAGGGTTAGCAACGGCGGAAGGGAAGCCAATCTTGAATTCCTTTACAGCGGACGAGGCATCGGCAAGACGAATGCTTCCCTTGGCTAAGAAATACGGAGCTCTCGCAATCGGTTTGACTATGAGAGAGAGGAGGGTGCCATTGAAAGCGGAGGACAGATTGGCTTTGGCGAGGGAATTATGGGAGGAAGCAAAAAGATATAATTTAGAGAATTCCCTCCTTATAGACCCGGCGGTTTTATCCTGCGCCACTTCCCAAGAACATATTCTGGAAATTCTCAATTCAATAAAATTGATAAGGGAGAAAATAGGTGTTCCCGTGGTTATTGGGTTGAGCAATGTCTCATATGGGTTGCCTCGCAGAGCGCTTCTGAACGCCTCCTTTCTCGCAATGGCGATGTCTTACGGACTATCAGCTGTGATAATGGACCCTTTGAGCGAGGAAGTTAGGAACGCTTATCTGGCAAGCTGTGCCCTTCTCGGCTATGACGGGTTTTGCCTAAACTACATCTCCGCATTCAGGAGCAAGAAATGAGTCTGAAGGATAAGTTGTCAAGCTCCAGTGGAGCTATGATTTTGGAGGTGTCTCCACCCAAAGGGGTGAACATAGAGGAGATAATAGAAGAGTTGAAACCGTTGCTTGAGCGATTGGATGCGATTTCCATACCGGAAAATCCTAGAGGGAGGGCACGTATGGACCCTTTGGCATTTGGACACATCATCCAGGAAAGAACCGGGAAGGATGTTATATTACATATCACCTGCCGGGATAAGAACATCATTGCCCTTCAATCGGAGCTCTTGGGAGCTTATGCTCTGGGAATTAAGAACTTCCTCCTTCTTACGGGAGACCCACCCTCTGTGGGAGATTACCCATCGGCTAAGGCAGTTTACGATGTGACATCGGAGGGATTGATTAGCATCGCAAATAGAATGCGTGAAGGATTTGATTTATCGGGGAGGGAATTGGGAGAGAGGTTGGACTTATTCATCGGAGCGGGCTTCAATCCCTTTTCCGCGGAAGAGAAAGAGATGGAGAAAACGAAGAGAAAAATCTCCCTTGGCGTTGATTTTCTCGTTTCCCAGCCGATATTTTCCCTTGAGAAATTTCGCGAGTTTACATCTCGACTGCCTTCAAATATATATATCATCGGAGGCATATGGATTTTAAAAAGCTTTAGAATCGCTAATTTCCTACGCAACGAGGTTCCCGGAGTCTTCGTCCCCGACGATGTGATGGAAAGGATGGCAAAAGCAGAAGAACAAAGAGAAGAGGGGATAAAAATTGCCCGCGAAATAGCAGAGGAGCTTCTCAGGGAAGGGAAAGGGGTGATGCTTATGACGGGCAACGATTTTTCCCTTACGAGGGATTTTTTGGAGGTGTTAAATGAGAAGTATTAGATATCTTCTCTTTTGCTTCATACTTTCAATTCAATTGTTCGCTGGTGAACTTTTTCGCGTATCCATACAAAATATAGACAATGGAGAGATAAAGGTTAGCATAGACGAGGGGAAAAGCTGGGTGATAGTGGGGAGTGTTCTAAGAGCGGGTAAGGGAGTAGAGGAAAACGGCTTTACCGCTTGCAAATTTGGGAAGTTGGGAACAGTGGTGGCGGTTTCCTCTTACGCTATACACATCAAAATCGGGGAACCTCGTTCCATCTTTTCCATTCTCGCGAAGGAGATGGAGGAGATACCAAATGGGTTTGGGGGGCAAATCACGGGGCAAGCTGGGATTTTGACTGATATAAAGGCAGGAACTTCCATTTTCAAGGACCTCTCACCTACCGTGAGTAGCAAGGTATTCTTAAATAGAGATGATAAGTTATACGAGCTTCCACCTTCCTATAAGATTGGAGAAGGAGAGGAGTTCGTAATCTTAGTTGAGGAAAAGGAGTTGCCAAGATGGATAGTATTTGAAAATAAAGAGGGAGGTAATGTATATCTTTTTAAAGAAGGCAGAAGGGAAGTTATAGCACAAGTTAGGAAGGCGATAACTGGTATCGGTCGTTTTGATGGAACGGAATTCACTGGCATAGGGAAACTGAACACCGTTCATCCAGGTGCGCTAACAGTATCAACGGTTCCCGGGGGCGCGAGCAAGTTTGATTACACTCTTTCCGGTGGATTTCAGATAGTCCCCCTCTATGAAGAATTGCCAAGTTATGTTTCAACTTCACCACCGTATCTCATAGTTTCCTCTTCGCCGGGAAGTTATCCCCTATTTGATGGCGCGATAGGGCTTTGGGATTGGAAAGGGCAGGGTTTCAAAGTTGATGTCAGTGGGGATGGGATGAAATGGGAGGAAATACCAAATCTCAAGGGAAAGATTGACGATATTTCGTCCTATTTATCAAAACAGTCAAAAGAAAAAAATAAAAATGATGTTATAAAGCTCATAAGGATTTCCTTTCCTCAGGGAGATTTGAAGTTTAAAATAAAGGAGGTGTTGCGGGGAATCATAACGATGAGGGATAAAATCGTGAGGGGAAAGTTGGATATTGATGTAAGGATTAAGGGAGAAGGAGCGAGTATCGTAGAGTTAAGGATTGATGGCAGATTGCGAGGGATAAAGAATTTTCCTCCATTTGTTTTCAGCATAGATACAAGTGAGTTAATGGATGGGGAGCATATAATAGAGGTCATAGCTAAGGATATCAACGGCGATATCCTCGCCTCCCAAAAGGAGGTAATCTATGTTGATAATGAAGAAAACTTTAAACTTTAAAGAAAGGAGGAGAGCTCTTAAATGGCTGAAAAGGTGAAGATTGGTTTCGTTGGAGCAGGCTTTATGAGTCAAATGGCGCATCTTCCTTCCTTCACGGAAATAGATGAGTGCGAAGTTGCCGCCATAGCCGAGCTCCGCCCTATGCTTCGCGAGAAGGTTGCGGATAAATATCGCATCCCGAAACGCTATTCCTCCCATAAGGAACTCGCAGAGGATGAGGAAGTGGAAGCTGTCGTTGCCCTTCTTCCTTACCTCCTAAATCCCGATATTGCTACATATCTTTTGGAAAAGGGAAAGGATGTTATGGTGGAGAAACCTATGGCTTTTAACTCCCAGCAGGCAAAGGCTATGGTGGAGGTAAGTAGGAGAAAGGGACGCATTTTGATGATTGGATATATGAAGAGGTATGACCCAGGGGTTCAACTTGCCCGCAAAATTATTGATGACTTTCTCTCCTCAGGCGAGCTTGGGGAACCGACCTTCGTGAGAGTTCATATCTTCGGTGGAGATTGGGTATGCAATGTAGGCTTACCAATAGCCACGGATGAGCCCTATCCACCGCTTCCGGAGAGGAGGTCTGACGAGGTGCCGCCGGAACTTTTGCCGATGTATGACGAATTCATCAATGTGGCTTCCCATAACACCAATCTTCTCCGCTTCCTTCTCCCTGGAAGCTGGAAAGTTGAAGGCGCGGTTCTTAAGGGTTCCCAGCTTCTCGCCATTTTGAGCAGAGAGAATTTGCTTTGCTCCCTTGAATATGGGAGGCTTCCCGCCCATCGCTGGGACGAGGATTTAACGATTTACTTCCAAAAAGGTTGGATTAAAGTAGAGACTCCGCCGCCTCTTCTCAAAAATGTTCCGGCAAGGATTACTGTTTATAAAACGGGAGCGGAACCCCAAATATGGGAACCCATTGCTCCCTGGGGTTGGGGCTTCAAAAAACAAGCGGAGCATTTCGTAGCATGTGTTAGGGAAAGAAGAATTCCCCTTTCCTCAGGAGAGGATAGTATGAAGGATATCCTTTTGGCGGAGGAAATTTTCAAGAAAATTTAGTTATAATTGAGGTTGACAAACGCCTTTTTTCTTGTTAAATATTTTTAAAGTTTTGAAAGGGTGATGAGAAAAGGGGGCAGCGATTTTTTTCTTTTAATTAAAAATTTAGATAAGGAGGTGTTCACGAGATGAACAAGTTAAACCTCGAGATATTGGAACAGCCGAGCGTTGAGGAACAGGCTCGGGAAATCGTTGAACGCAAGGGCTTGGGACACCCAGATAGCCTGGCGGATGGGATTGCCGAGGCAGTATCAAGGGCTTTGTCAAGAGAATATAAATCTCGTTACGGGGTCATTTTGCATCACAACACGGATAAGGTGCAGATAGTGGGTGGGCAATCATCTCCTCGCTACGGTGGAGGGGAGATGCTGAGACCGATATATATACTTCTTTCAGGAAGGGCTACATCCATTGTTCAAACGGAAAATCGTATTGACCATTTTCCTGTTCATACCATCGCCCTTCGCGCAACGAGAGACTATCTTTCCTCCATCTGTAGGAATTTAAATCTTCACAAGGATGTGATAATAGATTCCCGAATAGGGCAGGGAGCTTCCAATCTCCAGAGGACATTGCAAGAAGAAATTCCCGAGGCTAATGACACATCGTTTGGAGTGGGACATGCGCCCCTATCTGAAACCGAGCAGGTTGTCTTGGAAGCTGAGCGCTATATGAACAGTCAGGAGTTTAAGGAGAGGCATCCAGAAACTGGGGAAGATATAAAGGTGATGGGTTTGAGAGAAGGTGATAAGATAACCCTAACTATTGCCTGTGCATTCGTTTCAAAATTCGTTAATGACCTTGACCATTATTTAACCCTTAAAAAGGAAATCACAAACGAATTGAAGGAGCATCTAAAGAGATTTACGAGAAGGGAACTGGAGATTCACATCAACACAGCGGATAAGCCAAAATCATCTGACGATGTGGAGCACATTTACCTCACGGTAACCGGATTATCAGCGGAGCAGGGAGACGATGGCTCGGCGGGAAGAGGAAACAGGGTAAACGGCTTGATTACCCCGGGAAGACCGATGTCTATGGAAGCAGCAGCGGGAAAGAATCCCGTTAATCATGTGGGCAAACTTTACAATATAATAGCTTGGGAAATGGCAAAGGATATTAAAGCAAAGGTTAGAGGCGTGAAAGAAGTTACGGTCAAGATTTTGAGCCAAATAGGGACACCCATAACCAATCCCCAAAGCATCAGCATTCAGCTCATTCCCGGAAACGATTTCACCACTAACAAGGCGGAAGAGGAGATTGAGGAAATCGCAAAGCTCCATCTTTCTGCGGAAAATCTCAGAAATCTAACCGAGCGCTTTTTAAGGGGAGAGGTTCCCGTATTTTGAGTTTTGAGAGTCCCATTATAGTTGCGCTTGACCTCTCTGAGAGGGAGAGGGCAATCCTCTATGTGGAGGAGCTTAAGGATTTAGTGGCAGGATTCAAGGTCGGCTTGGAATTAATCCATTTTGCTGGTTTTAGGATTATTGAGGAGATAAGAAGGAGGGGAGGGAGGGTATTTTACGATGGGAAATTCCACGATATACCAAATACGGTAGCGCGAGCCGCTAAGGCTTGTGTTTCGCTCGGGGTTTGGATGTTCAACATCCATTCCCTTGGCGGTAGGGAGATGATGGTGGAAACAGTTAAAGCGGTGAAGGAAGAAGGGGAAAGGCTAGGCGTTAAACCGCCTTTGGTTTTGGCGGTTACGATATTGACGAGCTTGGATAGGGAGGGATTGAGGGAAATGGGTATAGACCTGGAAGTTGACGAGATGGTAGGCAATCTTGCTTCTTTAGCGAAGGAGTGTGGATGCGATGGAGTTGTTTGCTCACCGAGGGAGATAGAATTGGTGAGGGAGAAATGCGGCGAGGATTTCCTCGTTGTTTGTCCCGGCATCAGGTGGGAGGAAGGGGTGGAAGACCATAGACGCTTCGCCTCACCTAAGTGGGCGCTGGATAGAGGAGCTAATTACCTCGTCATCGGTCGTCCCATCCTACGGGCGGAATCGCCCCGTAAAACCTTGTTTAAAATATTGGAAGAGATAAGGTCTATTTAAAGGGTTTGCTTAAATAAAAACTACATTCTCTCCGGGGCTTCCACTCCCAATATGTTTAGACAATTCCGCAAAACCTGAAGGGTTGCAAGCATAAGATTGAGGCGTGCCTCAGTTAAATCTTTATCATCGGCAACTATTACCCTGTGGGCTTCATAAAAGTTATGGAATATCCTCGCCAGCTCAAGGGAATAGCGGACGATATTATAGGGCTCAAGGGAGGAATAAGTTGCCTGAATGAGGGTGGGAAATTCGCCTAGCTTTTTAATCAAAGCTCGTTCTCTTTCCTCTTTGAGCAAATCAAGATGGGAGGTGGAAAGAGAAGATAACTCCAATCCTCTTTTTTCCGCCTCCCTTAAAATGCTGACTATTCTCGTATGGGCATATTGGACATAGTAAACGGGATTCTCGGGCGCTTGTTTCACCGCAAGCGTCATATCAAAGTCCAGAGGCGAATCTATTGTGCGAAGAAGATAGAAAAACCTCGCTGCATCTTTTCCGACCTCGTCTATCAATTCGTCAAGCGTTACGAATTCTCCCTCTCTCTTAGACATCATTATCAGTTCTCCTTCCCTCACCAACCTAACCACTTGGAAAATCAAAATCCTCAACCAATTCTCACCAAATCCCATTGCCTTAGCAGCTGAAAGCATACGCCCAACATATCCATGATGGTCAGGTCCCCAGATATCAATGACTTTGGAGAAGCCTCTTTCGTGTTTATTCAAATGATAGGCTATATCCGAGGCGAAATAGGTAGGAGTTCCATCCGAGCGCACAAGCACCCTGTCCTTGTCATCTCCGAAAAGGGTTGAACGGAACCAGAGAGCATCGTCCATCTCGTAGAGAAGCCCCTTTTCCCTTAAGAAATCAATCGCCTTTTTCACTTTGGAACTTTTATGAAGGGAACTCTCCTTGAACCAGCTGTGGAAATTAACGCCAAAACGGGAGAGCGTTTTCTTATGATTATCCACCATCAACTCCACCCCCTTCGTCTTAAACAAATCCATTCTCTCTTCGCCAAGCGTTAGAAGGCTATCCCCAAACTCCTCTCTTATCTTCTCCGCTAAATCCCTCACATATTCTCCCTTATAGCCATCCTGAGGAATTGGTAAATCCTCTCCGAAGAGCTGGAAATATCTTGCCTCTATTGATTTTGCAAATGCATCTATTTGGGAGCCGTAATCGTTTATGTAAAATTCCCTTGTAACATCAAATCCTAATTTGGAATAGAGATTTGAGAGAACATCCCCAATCACCGCTCCTCTTCCATGGGCAACGCTCAAAGGACCAGTGGGATTCGCGCTCACGAATTCAATTTGTATTTTCTCTCCTTTCCCGATATCTGGGAATCCAAATCTATCCCCTTCTTTCAGAACCGTCCCCACAACTTTTTCCAGTATCTTTCCCTTGAGGAAAAAGTTCATAAAGCCTCCCTTTGCGACATCACATCTCTCTATTATTTCCTCTTTTTCCATAAAAGGGATTAGCTCTTCAGCTATTTTCTCCGGCTTTTCCTCCAATAATTTACCCAATAATATGGCTGCGTTTGTTGCGTAATCGCCCAACTTCTCGCTCGGCGGAACCATTATTTCAAAGGAAGGGACCTTATCCAAGGGGACCCTTCCCCAGCGCTCTATTGCCCTTAACAACATCTCCTTTAAACTGTTGATAAGCATATCAACATCACCTCACCATAATGAGAACCAATTGGTATATCGTGAAAACCGTGCTATATCCGGCTATTATATGGATTAAGCCCATATTGAATATCCTTTGGAGAACACTGGGAGGCTTATAGGGAGCTTCTCTAAACTTTTGTAGTAATTCCCTACCAGCCTCAATTGCTTTTAGGAGGTATTTATCTGAAGGTTCCTTTGTGGTGATATATTTCTGCACAATCATCCCTAAATACCGCCAACTTAATAGTGAGATGACGAGCGCAAGGAGTATGCTATGGAAGATTTCGTAAATAAGAAAGGTGAGAAGGAGGAAAACGGCGAGATTGGTTCCACAGCGGGGATGTTCCTTGGGCATCCTTCTGGCCACTTCTAATTCCAACGGCTCTCCCGCTTCAATTGTATTTACCACCTTGTGTTCCGCTCCGTGATAGGCTGCTAAGGGGGAAATGCGAAGAAAGAGAAGGAAAAGCCCGAGCTCGAAAGCTCCCATAAGATAATATATTACATCAAATGGATTGAAAGTGCCGATTGGTGGAGAATTTTTTATAGCATATAAGGGTAGGGGAGTGTAGAGCTGAACAAGATACGCCAAGCCATCGGTTAAGTATATAGCGATTAAGATGAAGACAGCGAATACTGAGCCGGTTAAGAAAAGCCCTAAATCGCTCGCACCTGCCCTAAGGGTTCCCGTCGTGAGGTAGACGCCCAAGGGGGTTGCCATTCCCCCAACGGTGCGCGGTCTAAACGAGCCAAGTATATACCTCATCAAATCCCTTTTGAAAATCACGCCTAAGAAACGTCCCTCAATGCCAATAACGGGCACGGCGGGATATGGGTGGGAATCTAAGAAATAAGCGAGAAAGTCAATGGGTGTATCTTCCCTGATTATGGGTATATCCGTTATCATCAAATCCCTCGCGGTTAAATGATGGGAAAGTTCCGATAGTTTAACGAGGGAAACGACCCTCTCCTCAAAAATCAAACCGACCAATCTCCCATCCTCCAATACTCCCAGGGCTTTATCCCTTCCCATTTTCTCCAAAAGGGTGGGAAGAGGAGCTTCGGCATCAACAACTTCAACATTTTTAATCAGGCTTCGTATTGACATATTTTAGAATTTTAACTCCTTTTCCGAAAATGTTCAAATCCTTCTCTTGCCAGTTTCCTCCTTTTCCCTTCCTCCACCAACCAAATACCCTTTTCCTCAATGATTTCCCCTATTTCGTAAATTGGGAAGCTGATTTTTTCCTTTATCCCTGCTTCGCCTGTGAAGAGGAGCTCGTAGTCCTCCCCGCCGAAAAGGGCGAAATCAAGTGGGGAAAGGTTTTGGGATTGGCAAAGGGAAAGCAAATGTGGGGAAAGAGGGATTTTTTCTACGAAAATTAGGGCGCCTTTTCCACTCTCCTCACAGATATGTTTTAAGTCGCTCGCCAATCCGTCTGATATATCAATCATTGAGTGGACTCCCGGGATTTTTCCAATCTCCAATCCTTCCATCACACGTGGGAAGGGTTTATTATGCTTATTTATGAGGGAAGGAAAATCCAATCCCCCTTGGAGGCTCAAGAGACCACCCGATGAATCGCCGAGATAACCCGTTACGAATATCTTATCTCCCACCTTTGCTCCGCTTCTCAAGATGGGCGATTTGGCTTCCCCCAAGACAATGGAATCTATCGCTATTCTTTCCCCCTCGCTCATATCTCCTCCCACGAGGGAGACCTCAAAGATGTCCGCCAGTTCCTCCCAGCCCGAGAGGAAATCGTTCAGCCATTTATCGCTTAAATGAGAGGGAAGGGAAAGGGAGAGGAGGGAAAAGAGGGGTTTTCCTCCCATTGCGGATATATCGCTTAGGGAAACTGCGAGGGCTTTCCACCCTAAATAACGAGGGTTAACATCCGGGTAAAAATGAACCCCCTCAACGAGCAAATCGGAAGTGAGGAGGAGGTTTGCGTTATCGCCAACCCTGAGAACAGCGCAATCATCCCCAATCCCAACAATAACTCCTTCTCTTGTTCGCGCCCTTTTTCTAATCTTCTCTATTAGCTTAAACTCGCCGATTTCGCCGAGCTCTTTTTTATTCATTTACCCTCAATTTAAGAAATTCTTCCACTGTTTTCATGGCGCAGAACTCGCCACACATCGTGCAGGCACCGGAGAAGGATAGCCCGTGATTTTCCCTTACCTCCTTCGCCTTCTTCTTATCTATCGTGTATTCAAGCTGCTTAGCCCAATCCAGTTTGTAGCGAGCCTTTGACATCTCCTCGTTTCTCCGTATCGCCGAAGGAAGCCCCCTCGCAAGGTCAGCCGCGCTCGCGGCAATCCTCGCTGCGACTACTCCCTCGTATACCTCCTCAGGAGTGGGTAGGGCAAGGTGTTCTGAGGGGGTCACATAGCAGATGAAATCCGCTCCCGCGAGGGCAGCCACAGCAGCGCCTATAGCAGAGGCTATGTGGTCGTAGCCAGCGGCGATATCAACAACCAAGGGACCGAGTAGGTATAGGGGGGCATAGTTGGTGAGATGTTTAGTTATCTTTACTGTCGGTTCAACAAGGTGAAGAGGGATATGCCCTGGACCCTCTACCATCGCCTGAACTCCTGCTTCCCAACACCTCTTGACCAATTCCCCCTGGATAATCGTTTCCTGAAATTGAGCTCTATCATCTGCATCCGCTATTGAGCCGGGTCTCAGAGCATCACCAATGCTGATTGTGATATCGTATTGGCGGAGGATATCCAATAAATCGTCAAAATGCTCATAAAATGGGTTTTCGCTTTTGTTTTGCAACATCCAACAAAGAAGGAAGGCTCCACCCCTGCTCACTATTCCAGTTGTCCTCCCCTGCTGGCGAACTCTTTCAATCGTGGAAAGGGTTATCCCTGCGTGAATGGTCATAAAGTCAACTCCCTCTTTCGCTTGCTCCTCCACTACCCTGAAAATATCATCAACACTCATATCAAATATGTTTCCCTTTTTTCGTGCTGTCTCCACCGCCGCCTCATATATGGGGACGGTCCCCACAGGAATAGGGGATTTGGATATAATTCTCCTCCTTATCTCCTTCAAATCACCACCGGTTGATAAGTCCATTACAGTATCCGCTCCCGCCTCAACAGCGGAGCGGAGCTTCTTTTCCTCAAGGGAAATATCCGCTATGTCTGGAGAAGTGCCGATATTCGCATTGACCTTAACCCTCACTCCCTCTCCAATTCCAACTATTTTAGAATCCTTTCTTAGGACATTTCTGGGAATCACCAGACGCCCACTCGCTATCTTTTCCCTGATTAGCTCCGCATCAACGCCCTCCTCCTTGGCGACCTCTATCATCTCTTCCGTGATAATTCCTTTTCTTGCCTTCTCAAGTATCGTCATAATATCACTTCCTTTGAATTAATTAAAGCTTTTCTATTATCACAGTATCTCCTCTTTTCACCTTATTTAAGGGCTTAAGGTCCCCGATTGCCTTCCCGAACACCTCAACTGGGCTATCGGGTATGATTTCTCCCTCCTTGCTTATGGGCGTGGGACCGAAGAATATACACCATGCGTTTTCTGGCGGCCAATATCCCATATCGCCCAATTCAACCTTTTCCTGCAGATTCTCAGGCTGGCATTCAACTCCCGTTGAGAAGTAAATCTCTTTTCCCCATTTATCAATTTCAGAGCGAATGGGCAAGGCATCAAATAGCGCCCTCCCTATTTTGGTGTCAAAAAGCTCTCCCTCTACCTCAATCTTGCTTTTCTCAAATTTTATTTTGACCTTCATCCTGAATTCCTCCATTGCTTTATTAAACAAGCTGATCAGCTCCTCAACTGCTTGGCGGGGGGAAGGAGATTGGGAAACAGCAGAGATGACCGCCACAGCGTCAGCGCCATTCTTTACTACTTCAATTAAATTATATCTATTGAGTCCACCTATGGCAACGAGCGGGATGTGAATGCGATGTCTAACATTTGCCAATTCCTTCAAACCAACGGGCTGACCAGCATCCGCTTTGCTTGTCGTGGGAAAGATTGGTCCGAGCGAGACATAATCCGCCCCTTCACTTTGTGCTTTCAACGCTTCCTCAAGATTATCAACAGAAAATCCGATTATCCTCTTCCCCATAAGCTTTCTCGCAACAGGCAAGGGCAAATCTTCCTTCCCCAAATGGACCCCATCAGCTTCGCAAGAGAGGGCTATGTCAATCCTATCATTGATGATGAGGAGGGCATTGTATCTGTTTGTTAGCTCTCTGAGCTTCATAGCCTCCTCATAGAGCTGGAGTGTGGATGCTCTCTTATTCCTCAGCTGAATGATTCGGCATCCGCCTTGGAGGACTTCCTCAGCGAAAAGGGAATTCTCCAGTATTACATAAAGACCCTTGATTTTCATTAGCAAAAATTAAATCTAATTTTTTCTATTTAAAATGTCAAATTTAGAGACAAGAGGGGTTCAATTCTTAAATTGTCCGATTTTTCTTGACTTTTATTTCCAAGGGCGTTATCTTTTATAAGAAAATCAAAAAAAGGAGGTATGTGTTATGGCAACTAGAGTAGCAATTAACGGTTTCGGCAGAGTAGGAAGACAGGTGCTCAAAGCGATGTTGGAAAACTACCCGGACAAGTTCGATGTCGTTGCGGTTAACGACCTCGCTGATGCGGAGACAAACGCTCACCTCTTCAAGTACGATTCCAACTACGGTCGCTTCCCTGGAACAGTTGAGGTTAAGGATGGGCAGTTGGTCATCAACGGGAGGGAGATAAAGGTCTTCGCCGAAAAAGACCCCGCAAACCTTCCCTGGAAGGATTTGGGCGTTGAGATAGTCATTGAATCAACTGGCGTCTTTACCGATGCATTGAAGGCTAAGGCTCACATTGATGCGGGTGCGAAGAAGGTCATAATAACAGCTCCCGCCAAGAACGAGGACGCTACTTTGGTTATGGGTGTTAATCACGAGACATACGACCCTGAGAAGCATCACATCGTCTCCAATGCTTCCTGCACGACGAACTGCCTTGCCCCTGTTTGCAAGGTTCTCAACGATAAGTTCACAATAGTAAAGGGTTTGATGACCACCGTCCACGCCTATACAAACGACCAGCGCATCTTGGACCTCGTTCACAGGGACCTGCGCAGGGCGAGGGCGGCCGCTCTCTCAATCATCCCCACAACAACTGGCGCAGCAAAGGCGATTCATCTCGTTATTCCCGAGCTGAAGGGCAAGATGCACGGCATAGCCTTGCGAGTTCCCACCTCCACTGTCTCAATCGTTGACCTCACAGTTGAGGTGGCAAGAGAGACCACCGTTGAGGAAGTCAACGCCGCCTTCAAGGAAGCCGCTGAAACCTATTTGAAGCCTTATCTCGTTTATTGCGAGGAGCCCCTAGTTTCCATTGATTTCAAGGGAGACCCTGCCTCTGCCATCTTTGATTCTCTCTCAACGACGGTTATTGGAGGAAATATGGTTAAGGTTCTCGCTTGGTATGACAACGAGTGGGGCTATTCCTGCCGAGTAGCTGACCTCGCCGCATACATGGTGGATAAGGGAATTTAGGAGGTGTTTTATTGATGGAAAAGAAAAGCGTAAAGGATATTGATGTAGCGGGAAAAAGGGTTTTGATGAGGGTGGATTTCAATGTCCCATTGGCTGAGGACGGCTCAATTCTTGATGATAGGAGGATAAGGGCTGCTGTCCCCACAATAGAGTATCTATTGGATAAAGGGGCGAAGCTCATCCTCGTCTCCCATCTGGGGCGTCCGAAGGGTGTCGACCCCGCTTTAAAGATGGATAATGTAGCTCGCCGCCTCAGCGAGATTTTGGGGAAACCGGTTCTCAAGCTGGACAGCTGCGTCGGTCCCGAGGTCAAGGAAGCTGTGGATAAGATGAAGCCTGGCGACATAATAATGTTGGAGAATGTTCGCTTCTACGACGGAGAGACGAAGAACGACCCCGAATTCGCTCGCCAATTGGCTGAACTCGCCGATATCTATGTCAACGACGCCTTCGGGACAGCCCATAGAGCCCACGCTTCAACAGTAGGCGTTGCTCAATATCTTCCCGCCGTTGCGGGATTCCTTATGAAGAAGGAATTGGAGTTCCTGAGCAAGGTAATATCCGCTCCAGATAAGCCATTCGTGGTGATATTAGGAGGAGCAAAGGTAAGCGATAAAATCGGCGTTATTGACAATCTTCTGGATAAAGCCGATAAATTGCTAATCGGTGGAGGGATGCTCTTCACATTCCTCAAGGCTAAGGGTTACGAGATAGGCAAGAGCCTTCTTGACGCTGAGCATCTTGATTATGCGAAAAAAGTGTTAGAAAAAGCTGGTGATAAGATAGTTTTGGCGGAGGATGTGGTCGTTGCGGATAAAATCGCTCCCGATGCATCCTACAAGGTCGTCCCAGTTGACAGCATTCCTCCCGACTGGATTGGCGTTGATATAGGACCTAAAAGCGTGGAGACTTTCTCTAACTACATAAAGGAAGCAAAGACGATTTTCTGGAATGGACCGATGGGAATTTACGAGATTGAGATATTCGCTGAGGGAACAAAGGGAGTAGCGAAGGCTGTCGCGGAATCTCCCGCCCTCTCAATAGTTGGAGGTGGTGATATAGCCGCCGCTCTGGAGGAACTTTCCTATGCGGACAAAATCTCCCATATCTCAACGGGCGGAGGTGCATCATTAGAGTTCATAGAAGGGAAGGAACTGCCCGGCGTAGCCGTCTTACAGGATAAGTGAGGTGAAAATATGCGAAGACATTTAATGGCAGGTAACTGGAAGCTTTACAATGTAACAACTGAGGAGTGCGAAAAAGAAGCGAAGGGGATAGCGGAAGCGGCAAAAGATGCTGATTGCGAAGTCGTTCTCTGCCCGCCATTCCCCTTCCTACCGATAGTTAGGAAGGCAATAGAGGGAACGAATGTTAAGCTGGGTGCTCAGGGAGTCTTCTGGGAGGAGAGGGGAGGTTTCACCTCCCAGGTCTCTCCCCTGAGTCTAAAGGATTTAGGTTGTGAATATGTGATAATAGGGCATTCTGAGACGAGGGGAAGGTTCGGTGTTGGCAGCGTCAAAGAAGAGTTCCTTTCCTATTTCAGCGAGAGCGATGAGACGGTGAATTTGAAGGTTTTAGCAGCTTTAAAGGTGGGATTGAAGCCGATAATCTGCGTTGGCGAGACGATTTCGGAGAGGAAAGCGGGAAGGCAGGATGAGGTAGTTAGCTACCAAGTGGAAAGAGCTCTCGCTAATGTTGGAGATATAGAGGGGGTAGTTATAGCTTATGAGCCCGTTTGGGCGATAGGGACGGGAGAGTTTTGTGACCCTGACGAGGCGAACAGGATAATTGGGTTGATAAGGAATAAAGTGAGGGAGTTATTCGGGGATAAGGCTGAGGAGATGCGAATTCTTTATGGCGGGAGTGTGGACCCTGGCAATATAAAGAGCTTTATGGAGAAGGAGGAGATAGACGGAGCGTTAGTTGGGAGGGCTTCGGCGAAGGCGGAGAGCTTTGGAAAGATAATAAAATACAGATAAAAAAACAGGGCGGGGGTTCCGAAGGAACCCCCGCCCTAAGTCTAAAGGAAAACACATCGCCACCTCTTGATTCTCCATTTATCAATTTCCCCTCTGCACCCCTAAACGTTAATCGTTAAACTGTAGAGTTAAACGAAAATTTCCCTTGCATACTTTTTCAAAATAATATAAAATGTTAAAAAGGGTGAAAGCGATGGGTAGGTTGTTTTTGAAGGACTACATTCTCTCTCTCGTAGGACTATTGTTCCTCTATGGAGCAAGTCTTCCCGATTTCCTCCAGACCCTAAAATCCCTGAACCTCGCATCTAAAGACACATATTTAGGCAAGCCAGAGAAAGTAAAATCCTCCCTCCTAAAATATCCCATCCTCTCAAATAAAAGGGAAACAGGCTATTTAATCTGCGATGGGAACGGGAGCATTGAAGAGTTCAGCCTCCCCTCGCTTGAGGGAATCGCAAAAATAAAGGATTTTCCTCGCTTCTCCTTCTTCCTCAACAGCCACGCCACCGCCTCCGCCATCATGATGGCTAAGCTGGGCTTCAAGGGAAACGAACCAGAGAAAGCCTTCATAGCTTCCCTGAATGTCTTCATAGAGAAATGCCTTTGCAATCTTCCCGGAAAGCCCCTCATCCACGATATAAAGCAAGGTTTGGAAGGCTTCGCAAAATATAAGGGCAGGAATTTAGAGGTGAGGGAATTATTCTCATCGGAGGGAAAGGACAAAGCATTTGATTTCTATAAGAGGGAAATGGATTCAGGAAGACCCTTAATAGTCAGCTTCATAAACGATAAAGAGGGAAGAAATCCTCAAAGGGCAAGGGAAAGAAGGGATGCTGATTCCTATCTCGGAACAGGCTATCTTATACTTTCAGGAGATAGGAAAGCGGTAAGCCTTTTTGGCAAAAGGAATGTCGGTATTGGCGATGTGGTATATCTCATTCTCTACGATGGCAAACAAATCGTAGCTAAGAACTATATGGGAAACTACCCAAACATAATAATCCTGGGGGCAAGGGTGAAATGAAAATCCTCATCTTAACAATCACAATCCACATCTTTTACAGCCCAACTTGCAACGACTGCCAAAAAGCTCTGAGATTCCTCTCCAAATTAAATAATAAAGAGATAAAAATTCTAAAATACGACCTCTCCAATCCCCCAAACATAGGAAAGCTCCTCCAATTCTACAAGGCTTACAAAATCCCAGAGGATAAATGGGGAGGAACGCTCGCCCTATTCATCTCAAATCATTGCCTAACTACCCTGAGGGATATAAAGGCGAGGCTTCCCGAAATCCTTAAGGAAAAGGAGAGAGCCCCTCCCATATCTGTGGCAAAGCCACCACTTCCCTCCCTCTCCATCCTCGCTGTTCTCTCGGCTGGTTTTCTTGACGGAATTGACCCTTGTGCATTCTCAATAATCGCCCTCCTCTTTTCCCTCTTAGCTTCCGCATCAAGAAAGAGAATCCTCTCACTTGGCTCATCCTATATACTCGGCTCCTTCATCGCCTATGCCCTTCTGGGAATGGGACTGCTCCAGATTGTAAAGGGAATATATGCGATTTCCCTCCTCTCCAGCATCTTCAATCCCCTGATGGCTGTCTTGATGCTCCTTTTCCTTTTAGTCACCCTCCGCCATCCATTAATCTGCAAAGCGGACGGCTATCTCTTTCCAATTTTAAATAGGATGAGGCAGAGCTCCTCAATCCTTTTCTTTTTTTAGCGGGAGCTTTCGTGTCATTTGTTGAGCTCTTCTGCACGGGACAGGTCTACTTCCCCACCTTGGTCTATATTTGGACAGAAAGCTATCTCCGTCCAAGAGCCCTTCTCTTATTTCTCTTTAGGACGGTGGAGGGATTTCTATGAGGGCTTATGATTTTCTCAAAGAGAAATACGATTTGAGCGATGATTTAGCGGGTGAGCTTGCGAAAGAGCTTGAGGGGAAGGAGGAGGGGAAATGGGATTACCATTGCATAAAATGGTTAATAGAAAGGTTTGGGAAGAAGGAAGGTTGGGATTACATCCATAATAGATGTTTCAGGATAATAAGGGGAATAGTGAAGAGGCTATTGAGTGGGGATGGAGCGATTACGGAGGATAGGGAGGATTTTGAGATGGAGATAGAGTGGGAGCTTTACAAGTGCATAGAGAAATACAAGGGAGAAGGAAGTTTGGGAAGATATATCTATGCTATAGGAAAGAGGATTAGGAAGAAAATTATAAGGGTAAGGAATGTGGTTTATGGAGGGTTTATGGATGAATATGGAGATGATGAGGAAGATGGAGAGGATTTGTGGGATGAAAGGGAGAGCTTGAGGGGGGCTATCTCCCTACTTCCCAAGGATTTGAGGGAGCTTTTCCTATATCGTTCGCAGGGATATCTATGGAAGGAGATAGCGAACTTCCTCCAATGCCCAGAGGGAACGGTTAGAAGAAGATTTTGCGAGGTGAAAAGACAGCTCCGCAAATTTTTGAAATAATGAGCGAGCAAAATTCGCAAAAATAGACACATATATATATGGAATACAATGAATGGAATCATTTCAAAAGGAGGCGAGATGATATTGACAGATAGGCAAAATTATTATATCATTTGTATGGTTTTCAAGGCAGGTTGGTCCAAGTGAGGGATTCCTTGAACAATATAACCCAGTATCAATACGATGCCAATGGCAATCTGACGAAGGTCATTGATGCCAATGGCAATCTGACGAAGGTCATTGATGCCAATGGCAATGCAACGAACTATACCTACGATTCCCTCAATAGGCTCATCCAAATCTCCTACGCCGATGGAACCTCAGAATCCTATGAGTACTGGGCGGATGGGAAATTGAAGGTCAAAACCGACGGAAGGGGATGGAAGACATATTTCTTCTACGATTCGGTAGGAAGGTTGATGCATAAGCTCTACGATAACGGAACGGGGGTGGGCTATAACTACGATGCAGTGGGAAGGATGACATCGGAATACGATTTAACCTGGACGGGAACCCCTCCAAACTACACAATCACTTGGGCGGGAAACACGATAACATATCAATACGACTCGGCGGGAAGATTGACGAGAAAGACCTTGCCAAACGGAAGATATATATCTTATACTTATGATAGCGCGGGAAGGCGAGTGCAAATGACCGACTATTTTGGCGGTCAGACAAGTTATAGCTATGATGCTCTGGGAAGATTGACTTCCCTCACTAATCCCGTTCTTGGCGAGCTCGGGTATTATGGCGATGGAGATGCAGAAATGTATCTTTTGACTCAAAGATGGTATAATCCTATGATTGGAAGGTTTGTCATGAGGGACCCGCGCCCAGAGGATTTAAATTTCTACAATTATGCCTTGAGCAACCCTGTTTCACAGGTTGACCCTGAAGGTACAATCAGCATAGGTGCTGTAGCCTGCATAGTATGCGGGGGCATAATAGACTTGAAAGGGCTAGGCATTATTGCCGGTTGCATAATAGGATGCCGGCGTGCTATATTCCATCGAATAGACTGCATCAAGCATTGTTTGAAAGAGGAACTCGGTGATCTTCTGGATATACCAGAGAGTATAAAAGAATTTTTTAAATGCCTCAAGAAAGACCCTGTAAAAGCTGGACCCTGTTTTGCTTGTGCTGTCTGGTTCTTAGCAAAGTTTGGTGAGATACTAATTAAACCCGTGAAACCTTCCCCAAAACCGATTGTGGTGCCTATGCCACCACGACCTCCTAAAGTTCGTAAACCGGGGAAGTGTTTTAACTATCAAGGGATGGTGCTGTGAGCAGTGCTGAAGGCCATGTTAGTCCCTACAAGCGTATATGGACCTTTGTTAATACTTCTCGTTGTGGCCGCACTTTCAGCGGTTATCGGCTGTGAGAGAACATCCAGGGGTTATTGGAGATTAAGAGTGGAACAAATGCCCTTTATTTTCTTCGGAGCGTGGGGGCTTCTACTTATAGAGACAGTGAGCTATGTTTGGGGGTACCTCTCCTCCAAATTTCCTCAAGTAAACGAAGCTTGTTTTGATGTTATTCCTTGCATAGGATTTGCTATTGGCTACGGTGCATTACTCCTACTCCCGAAAGGCTGGTTTAATGAATTCGCTAGCCCACTAGTTCCACTTTTTATATCAGCGTCTTCTATCAGAAAATTTGTGACTTCTTTAAACCAACCCCTGAATAAATTGTCAGATTCATTAGCAGGAGCAACACCTAGGCAAGCGATAATCAATCTCATAAAGACAATGTTAAAATTTGCATTATTTCAATTCCCTGCCATTCTATATCTCGCTTTCTTTACGTCTTCGCCGCTCGCTGAATTATGGGTCCATATTTTAGCAATTGCCTGTTTTTTATTAGGGGGTAGTATAAGCTTTTTTTCTATTGGAATTAGCATTTGGCCACTAAGGACAAGGTTATTTCATAAGCCATAAAATAAAGAGCTATGACACCAAGAGTCTTGACAAATGGCAGGTATAAAGTTTAGGATAGCGCTGGTAGGAAAACCCAAATGACCGACTATTTTGGTGGTCAGACAAGTTATAGCTATGATGCTCTGGGAAGATTGACTTCCCTCACTAATCCCGTTCTTGGCGAGCTCGGGTATTATGGAGATGGAGATGCAGGAATGTATCTCTTAACGCAGAGATGGTATAATCCTATGATTGCAAGGTTTGGCGTGAAAGATCTCGTAAATTTTGGGAAACTTCATGCCTCGGAGGGATATCGTTATGTAGCTAATAACCCAGCCTCTAGCGTTCATACTTATGGGCGTATCCCAATACCACCTTTTATCTATAAGCTTCTTAACTTGGGGGCAGCTGTATCATGTTTAG